>JAKSBI010000559.1 GCA_022361215.1 Hyphomicrobiales bacterium
ACGACGGCAAGGCGGAGGGCATCCGTGTCTCCGACGAGCAGGTCGAACGGCGCCGGCAGCAGATCTACGAGCCGCTGGAACGCTACAAGACCTACCGCAATGAGATCGTGGCAGGCACCGTCAGCCCGAGCTACATCCATCCCAAGCAGGGCCTGGACCGTCTGCAGAAGCTGATGGACGAGTATTGCGGCGGCGTGACGGTCAGCTACATGACCAACGAGAAGCTCCTGAACATCGGGCTCAAGAAACTCAAAATCATGGAAGAGGACCTTGCGAAGCTGGGCGCGAAGGACCTTCACGAGTTGCTGCGCGCGTGGGAGCTGAAGCACCGCCATCGCACGGCCGAGTGCGTCACGCAGCACACCCTGTTCCGCAAGGAGACCCGCTGGCCGGGCTACTATTATCGAGGTGACGCCATGAAGCTGGACGATAAGAACTGGCACGTCCTGACGGTGTCCCGCCGCGATCCGGCCACCGGCGAATACACCATGGAGAAGGCGCCCTGCTATCATCTGATCGATGCGGATGAGGACGACGCCAAGGAACCGGCAAAAGCACCCGAGAAGGAAAGCGAAAAAGCAACGGCCGAAGCGGCGCAAAAGTAGTCGCGCGCGCTCGGACGGAGTTCACGCTTGGCGTTGATTTGCAACTTGTAGAGATCGGCAGCTCGTGTGCCGATCTTTCGAGGGCGGGCTCTCTCGCTCTCCGTGTCGCGCCAGATGACAAGGCCGCCGATGAACATCATAGAAGACAGCGACGAGAAGATCTTGGCCGTTGCAGATCCGCTCTGGCGCGACCTCGTCAAGCATTCCAACGCAGGCAACTACGCGGAGTTCATCAAGGGCTTTTCCGAGTCGCTGACGCTCGCCCTGAACGAGGTCGAGGTGGGCCGGCAGTTTGCCAGCAGCGAGCTGACGAGGAACCTCTCCGAAGAGTTCGACACTCTCGGCATCATCCGCCGCGGTGAGCATGTGACGGTTCTCTACAGGCAACGCAGCACCAAGAGAAAAGGCGAATGGCTGGGACGGCTGGTGCTCGGCTATGAAGGGGAAGAGATCAAGATCTTCGGTGCGTCGATCTTCTGAGCATCTCGATCGGTTCTCAAGGCGGTCATGAGCGACGTTATCCAGGACAACAAGCTTGTCGAGCTCACCTACAAGGTGACGGACAAGGAAACCGGTCACGTTCTCACGACGGTCGAATTCCCCTTGGGCTACGTTCACGGTCACAACGATGTGCTGGCCCCCCAAGTGCTCGCCGAGCTGGAAGGCAAGTCCGCGGGCGACATCATCGAAGTGCCGATCGACTGCACTCTGCTTTACGGACCCAGAGACGAGTCGCTGGTTTTTACCGACCGCATCGAGAACGTTCCCGAAGACTATCGGGAAATCGGCACCACCATCGTCATGGAGAACGAGAAAGGGGAGACCCGAAGCTTCGTCGTGACGAGGATGGACGACACGACACTGACCGTCGACGGCAACAATCCGCTATGCGGGAGGCACGTCGTTTTTACGCTCGAGATCCTGACCGTGCGGGACGCCACCGACAAGGAGATCGAAGCGGGCGGCACGGCTCAAGGAGAAAGCGACGTTGCCGAGGCGCTGAAGCTGCCCATTTGAGCGCGGGCACGTGCCGGTGCGCGCGAGCCGGATCACACCGCTATCATGGACGATGCCGATATCCCGAAGGCAAGAGCCATCCTTCGGCAAGTCCACATGACGGCTGAGACGCGCCGCGGACGGCACTCCACTCTTGAATTGGAATTGGAACCGGATCGGTAGGTAGACGAGCCGGAGCGCGCTCCGGCTCGTCTACGATGCGGTGAGACGCCTAGAGCCTGTCGCGATCATTCTGATTCGCGCCATTGCTCTCGCTCTTTGGTGAAGCATGTCTTTTTCCCGAAACCGGTATCCACTTTCGGGAGACATGCTTCAGGGGCGCTTGGGCGTTTCGTACTCGGCTTCTTTATGAAACGGCTCCCAGACCGTGTCATAGCCGACGAAGCCCTTGTCTGTCGGCTCCTTCTGGCGTGTCTTGAAGAAGCGCGCCTTACCTTCGGGAACTTTGGGTATGGGTTTTTGCTCGCCCATGGATCACCTGGTCTTACGATGCCAATTCCGCAACCACGAAGGCCCGGTGCGACAGCACACCCGACGGCCCGTGCTCAATCTGCGGAACTATACAAGCTGGGGTCATAGGAGGAAAGACCCGGGCGGGCGCCGGGGCGAGCGGCCCGGCAATGAATGATTGGATAAGGGTTACAAGCCGCCCTGCATCTCGGCCATGGCCTTGCGGGTCGCAACCTGCCCGGCCTCGACGGTCTCCTTGCCGATCTGGGCCGACAGCTCGTAGAACTCGCGGGCCTGCTCGCCCGAAAGCGCGAGCTGGCTCTGCACGAAGTCGGACTGGACCTTCGCCAGTTCGGAGAGGTCCTTGCAGCGCACCACCGCCTTCGCCGCGGCGAAGATCGCCTCGGCATTGCGTTCCGTGTTGTCCAGGAGCTTCTCGCCGAGCACCTTGGCGCCGTTGCTGGCGATGGCGAACACCCCGCCATAGACCGCGCCGACACCGCCATGGGCCATGTCTTCGTCGGGCTCCGGGGCCGCGCCCGGGCCCTCCGCATCCCTGCTCCGCGCCTCGCCGCGCAGCATGTCGTCGTTCGCGGCCTTGAGCAAGGTCTCGGCCGGACGGACAAATTGCTCGTTCATCATCCTATGTCCTTTCGGCTCTCAACATACAGCCGCCGCCACGCCGGGAACCCGTTCAGCACACCATGTAAACCTTAAGATTGTGCACTGCAATACAACTTATTGCGATGCACAAACACCTTGACTTCAGCCGTTCCCGACCTACGTTGCAACGCGACGGGGACTGCCGGGAGTCCCTATCTTGTGCAATGCGGCGGCACAGGATGGCGGACCTGCGCCCGGGCGGGTTTCGGCGGACACACCCTCCCCCAATTTGCCATGCAGACCATGGGTATGGGTTGCCACTTTGGAGGCCTCGGATGAGCTCTGAACAGGGTGTGACTGCGGCGGACGGCCCCCATCGCTCCGCGCGGCGGGCCGGACGCGTGCCCATGCGGACCGCGGTGCGGCGGCTGGCGCGCCGGATCGCTCGGGTCACCAGCTTCGCGCGGGCGCGGCCGCTCAATCTGGCGCTGCAGGGCGGCGGCGCGCATGGCGCCTTCACCTGGGGCGTGCTGGACCGGCTGCTGGAGCAGGGGCACTTCCGGCTGGACGGCGTCAGCGGCACCAGCGCCGGCGCGGTCAACGCCGTCGCACTCGCCGCGGGGCTGATGGAGGACGGTCCGGATGGCGCGCGCGCCATGCTGGAGGACGTCTGGCGCGCGATCGCCACCTCGGCGGCGCCGGGCAACGCGCTCTCCGCACGGCTGCCCGCCGGCTGGAGCGGGCTCAGCCGCACCTGGTCGCCCTATCAGTTCAACCCTCTCGACATCAACCCGCTGCGCCACATCCTGCGCGACCGCATCGACTTCGAGCGCCTCAGGGAGGGCTCGCCGGTCAGGCTGTTCCTGGCCGCCACCGAGGTCTCCAGCGGGCGGGCGCGCATCTTCCGCACCGAGGAGGTGACCGAGGACTGCGTGCTCGCCTCGACCTGTCTGCCGAACCTGTTCCCGGCGATCAAGATCGGGCGCCACCACTACTGGGACGGCGGCTTCTCGGCCAATCCGGATCTGATCACGCTGATCTCGGAGACGAGCACGGACGACACCCTGCTGGTGCAGCTCACACCCCAGCGCGAGCCCTCGCTCCCCACCACCGCGGACGAGATCGCCGGCAACGTCAACCGCATCATGTTCAACCAGCCGCTCAGGCGCGAGATCGAGGTGATCGAGCGCAGCCGCCGTGCCGCCGGCCCCCTGCCCGGCTTTCGCGGCAAGACCCAGCGGCTGCGGGAGCACAGGTTCCACCTGATCGAAGCCGACCGGCATACCAGCCAGCTCGACGAGCAGAGCAAGATGCTGCCGGACTGGGACCTGCTGGTGCGCCTGCACGCGGCCGGCCGCGAGGAGGCCGAGCACTGGCTGGAGGCGCACCGGGCCGCGGTCGGGCGCGACTCCAGCGTCGATCTCTACGACAGGTTCTTCGAGAGCCGCCTGCCGTTCGACTGACCGTTGTGCGGGGACGCGATGGAGTCGGATGATGATCCACGAGCGGCGCGGGCTTGATCCGACAGTTTCAGCCGCG
>JAKSBI010000213.1 GCA_022361215.1 Hyphomicrobiales bacterium
AGAATCTTGCGCACATCCTGCTCGCCGTATCCGCGCTCCACCAGGCGCGCCGTCAGGTTGCCAAGCGTCTCGGGCGTCTCGATACCCTCGGGATAGTAATGCGGCGGCGGCGGATAGGCATCGGCCCGCCATCGACCGCTGGCGATCGCGTCGTCGTAGTTGGCCCTGGCCACCTCGGGATCGGCTACCGGATGCTGGCCGTGATAGTAGTCTATTCCAAGTGCCGTATGGTCGATGCCGGCCACCTCGACCGTGTGGTCGATATGCGCGATGAAGTCGTCCAGGCTCGGCCGGTCGGAGGCGGCGACGAAGCCGGGAAACCCGACGGCGCCGACCAGCCCGCCGGTTTCCGCCACGGCCTTGATCTGCTCGTCGGTGATGTTGCGGGGGGAGTCGTAGACGGCCCGCGCGTTGGCGTGAGAGAAGACGATGGGCCGCTCGGAAAGCGCGATAGCCTCCATCGTGGTGCGGTAGCCGGTATGGGAGCAGTCGACGATCACCCTGTTCTCGTTGCAGCGCTTGACGAAGTCCACCCCGAAATGGCTGAGGCCGCAATCGGTGCGCTCCTGTGCGCCGTCGCCCACGCGGTTCTTGACGTTGTAGGAAAGCTGGATCATCCCGACGCCGACCGCCTTGTAGAGCTCGACCAGGTCGAGGTTGTCCTCGATCGGATCCGTGCCCTGAAAATGCATGATGATGCCAAGCTTGCCGGACGTCTTCGCCGCCTCGATATCGGCGGCCTTGCGAACCAGCAGAAGGTCGTCGCGGTTGCGGATCAGGTTGAGCCAGCCGCCCAGGGTCTTCAGGGTCTCCAGGGTGGGGCGGAAGCCGCCTACGGTTGGCGCCACGGCGGTGGCCCCGCCCTTGATGTACCAGTCCAGGTGCTTTTTCTGCGCGAGAAGCGGGCATACGGCGTCGATGACGATCGCCTCCCGGTGGATCTCGATACTGTCGGCTTCAGCCATTTCCGTCTCCTTGTCTCGATCCCAATTCGAAAGCCCGGCGCTCTTCAGTTGCGCGCCTCGGGGGCGGTCACGTCCCGCAGTCCGTCTCCGACGAGGTTGATCGAAAGCACGAGCAGGAACAGGCAAACGCCCGGTATGGTGATCAGCCAGGGCTCGAACAGCAGCACGTCCTTGCCCTCCGAGACCATCAGGCCCCAGGACGGCAGCGGCGGCTGCACGCCGAGCCCCAGGAACGACAGCGCCGCTTCGAGAATGATGGCGTGCGCCATTTCCAGCGTCGCGACCACGATGATCTGGTTGGCGATGTTGGGCATGATCTCGGTGAGGATGATGCGTGGCACCGACGCGCCCAGCGCCTTGGCGGCGATGACGTAGTCCATCGAGCGTGCCTGCATGGTCGCGGCCCGGACCACCAGCGCGTAGCGCTCCCAGAGCAGGAAGCCGAGGACCAGTATGACGGTCTGCAGCGAGCTGCCGATCAGCGCCACGACGGCCAGGGCGACAAGGATCAGCGGCATGGCGAGCCGCATGCTGATGATGAACATGATCGCGGCGTCGACGCGGCCGCCGTTGTAGCCCGCGACGACGCCCAGCGTCACGCCGATCAGTCCGGAGATGATGGCGGTCGACACGCCGATCAACAGCGAGATGCGCGCGCCATAGAGAAGCCGCGACAGGTAGTCCCGGCCGACATGGTCGGTGCCCAGAATGTGCTCCCAACTGCCTGCGCTGGCCCAGACGGGCGGCACCATGCGGTTGAGCAGGTCCTGCTCATAGGGATCGTAGGGGGCAAGCAGCGGCGCAAAGAGCGCGGCGAGCACGATGACCGACAGAATCGTGCCGCCGACTCTCAAGCCGCGGTGCCCGAGCATGCGCTTGTGCAGGATCTCGCGTGGACTCGGTGCGTCGATCTCCTTGGGCGTCGCGAGCGATGTTGCGTCGACCATCTAAGAGACCCTTATCCTGGGATCGAGCCACGCGTTCAGAAGGTCGGCCAGCAGCGTCAGGACGACGTAAGCCAGGGAAAACACCAGGATGATGGCCTGCACGGTCGGCAGATCGCCCCGGATGATCGACTCCCAGGCGAGCATTCCGGCGCCTTGCAGGGCGAACACGCTTTCCACGACCACCGAGCCGGCCAGCATGAAGCCGATCTGCGCGGCCGCCAGGCTGACGACCGGAACGATCGCATTGCGGAGCGCATGCTTGTACAGGATGCTGAATTGCGACAGGCCCTTGGCCCGGGCGGTCCTGATGTAGTCCGAGGCGAGGACCTCGAGCATGCCCGAGCGCGTCAGGCGCATGATGGCCGGCGTCGCGTAGTAGCCCAAGACGATCGTGGGCAGGACGAAGTGCTTCCAGGTGTCCGACCCCGACGACGGGAGCACCGGAACCAGGACGCTGAAGAGCACCACCAGCATCAGGCCGAACCAGAAGCTCGGAATGGCCTGGCCGGCCACCGAGAGCAGCAGGGCCAGGCGATCCAGCAGGCTGTTCGGGCGCACGGCCGCGCCGATGCCCAGGGGCACGGCCAGGACGAGCGCGAAGGTTATGGCGCAGAGGCCGAGCTGCATGGTGACGGGAAGCCGCTGCAGCAGGACCTCGTGGACCGGGATCTGAAAGAAGAAGCTGCGGCCGAAATCGCCGTGCAGCGCCCGCCAGAGCCAGTCGAGAAACTGCTGCCACAAGGGCCGGTCGAAGCCATAGAGCTCCTGAATGTACTTGATGTCCGTGTCGGTGGCGTTGGGCCCGAGGATCGCCGTCGCCGGGTCGCCGGAGACGAACAGCAGCGCAAAGCTCGCCGCCGAGACGGCCAGCGCGACGAGAACGGCAAGCCCGATGCGCTTCAAGGTGTATGCGAGCATGGCCGGTCTTGCGAAGCGGAGGCGTGCGTCGGGCTGCCATGGGCGGCACGGCGCAGCCTCGGAGATCCAGAGATTTTCGGGACCGGTCGCACCCGACCCGCTCCCCCGGCCCGGCCACCCGAGGGAGCGTATCCTTGCGGCGGTCGAGCGGGGGAGGAGGAGGGGATGAAGCTCATGGAACCAGGCGTGCCCTAGTTCTTCCAGGTGGCGTTGAAGAAGCGGGCGATCTCATCCGCATCGAGCGTGAACTCGACATCGTCGCTGAGGGCATAGTTGGCGTTGAAGGTCCAAAGCGGCAGCCAGTAGGCCTGGTCCGCGATCTTCTCCAGCGCCTTGCGGTAGTGCTGCTCGCGCTTGCCGCGATCCGGCGAGCTGTCGGCAGTGTTGAGCCAGTCGATGACGTCCGCGTCGCGGACCCGGTTCACATCCCCCTCGGAGAACCACTCGCTGGTCATCATCGCGACGTCGCCGATCCCCCACGAGCCCCAGCTCATGAGCATCATGTGGCCGTCGTTCGCTATCCATTTCTTCCGCGCGGCGGCCCACTGCTGATACTCGATGTCCGCCTTCACGCCGACGCGCGCCAGATCCGCCAGAATGGCTTCCACGACCGTTCTCGGGACCGCGCCGGACTTCGAAATCAGGATCTTTGCCTTGAAGCCGTCGGCAAAGCCGGCCTCTTGCAGCAGTTGCTTCGCTTTCTTCGGATCGAAGGCATACGCCTTCACGTCGGCGGTGCAGCCGAACTGAACCGGATTGCAGGCGGAATGGATGACCTGGGATTCACCGCCCACGAAGGACTGCATGATGCGGGCCCGATCGATGGCGTGGATCAGCGCGCGGCGCACCCGAACGTCTTTGAGGGGCGAGTCCTTCACCGTGTTCATCGCCGCGTAGACGATGCGAAGGATCGGCGCGTTCTTGACGACGATGCCGTCGCGGCCTTTCAGTCGTTTCGCGACATCGGGCGAGAACTTCCAGATGAAATCGAGCTTGCCGGTGATCAGCTCGGTGAGCTGCGTGTTGATCTCGGGCAACACGCGCATTTCGATGAACTTGATGGCATTGCCCTTCGGGCTTCCCTGATAGTGGTCCTGAAACCGCTCCAGGCGCCATCGCGTGCCCGGCTGAACCGAGACGAGCTTATAGGGCCCGGTCCCGACGGGCTTCACGGCCATGCCCTGCTTGCCGGCCTTCTCGTAGTAGCCCTTGGGGTAGATCGGCAGGAACCCGGCGAGCCATTCCAAGGCGACCGGATACGGCTCGCGCATCTTCAGCCGAACCTTGTAGTCCTCCAGCTTCTCCGCGCGGTCGATCCATTTGACGGCAATCTGGTAGACGGCGCCGTAGTCCGGGTTGGACACCGTGTTCAGGGTATAGACGACG
Source organism: Hyphomicrobiales bacterium (assembly GCA_022361215.1). GTDB lineage: Bacteria > Pseudomonadota > Alphaproteobacteria > Rhizobiales > Methyloligellaceae > JAKSBI01. The sequence continues at coordinate 4,217 of JAKSBI010000213.1, forward strand.
TCGTCGGCGGTCATTTCGCTGCCGTCGTGGAACTTCACGCCCTTGCGCAGCTCGAACTCTATGGTGGTGTCGTCGGTGAAGGTGTAGGAGGCCGCCAGCGCGGGGATGATCTTGCCGGTCTTGACGTCCTTGTAGAGCAGAGTGTCGTACAAATGGTGCGCCATGATGATACCATTCCGACCGGACCCCATGTAGTAGTCCAGCGTGGCAATCTCCGCGTCGAGCGCGACATTCAGGGTTTGATCCGCCTGCGCGGCGTGGCCGGCATCGGGCGATGCGACGGCGGCAAGGACGAGACCTGCAACCCATCCGGCTCTGAGAAATCGTCGTGCCCGCGTGGCCGGTGCGCTTGAGGTTGGAAAGCGGCGAGGGTCGGCCATTATGAGTGTCCTCCCAGGGTCATTTGCGTTTTGCCGTTTAGTAAGCTATCAAAAATTTTCATATAGGAAAAAAATAGTCAATAGGAATTAAGCTCGGGAGATGGAGGCATGGACGAACGCGTGGGGTCGAAAGAGAGAGCGGACCTTCGCCAGGCACTTGGCGACAGGATGAGAAAGCTCCGCCGCCAGCTGGACATCACGCTCCAGGAAGCCAGCGCGCGGACGGGGCTCGCGACCTCGACCTTGTCCAAGATCGAGAACGGCCGCATGTCGCCCACATACGACAATCTGCTCCGCATCGCGTCGGGCTACAGCGTTGGGATCGAAGCGCTTTTCGCGCGCGGCTCGCCGGACATCGCGACCACCCGCTACACGATCACGCGGCGCAACGAGGGCAAGGTGCTGCCCACGCAGGACTACCGCTACGAGATGCTCTGCACGTCGATCTCCCGCAAGCAGATCATTCCGATCGTCTCAACCGTCAAGCGCCACACATTCTCCGGTCCGGAGGACTTCGTGCGGCATATCGGGGAGGAGATGGTCTATGTGTTGTCCGGACGTGTCGAAGTGTATCTCGAGCACTACGAGCCGTTCGTGCTCGAGGTCGGGGACTGCACCTATTTCGACAGCACCATGGGGCACGCCCTGATCTCGAAGAGCGAGGAAGACGCTCAGATCCTGTGGGTCTGCACGCACGGGTTCGAATAGCGCGTCCCGCGCACCCCTACACCCGCCGGCTGCTCGCGGCCGTGCCGCAACTGGCGACCGATCCGGCGTCCGGCGCATGCGTCATTGCAGAGCGGCAGGCGCCGCCGCCGGGCGTCCAGTTCGCAACGCTGGAGATCGCGCGCGGCGCGCTAACCTGCCGCTCCATCGGCGCGGATCATGTCGTGGCTTGCAGCGCCGCGGGCCGAGCGCCACGGCCTGGCCGGCCGGCGCCGTCGCCCGCGGGGCGGTTTCCTCAGTCGGCCTCGTCGGCGGCGCCGCTTTGCAGCAGGCCGTAATTCTCGACGCCGATGGCCTTCATGTTCTCGAGCTGCGTCTCGATCCAGTCGATGTGACCTTCCTCGTCCTCGATCAGCTTCTCGAACAGGTTCATCGAGACGTAGTCTTTCTTATCCCGGCAGACGTCGCGGGCTTCCTGGTAGAGCTCGCGGGCGTGATACTCGGCCTTCAGGTCGCTCTCCAGCACTTCCTTGATGTCCTGGCCGATCATCAGCGGGTCGAGCTGCTGCATGTTCGGGAAGCCGTCGAGCAGAATGATCCGCTCGACCAGCATGTCGGCATGCTGCATCTCCTCGATGGACTCCTCCCGCTGCTTCTTGGCCAGCTTGGTGAAGCCCCAGTCCTCCAACAGCCGGTAGTGCAGCCAATACTGATTGACCGCCGTCATCTCGTGGCGTAGCGCCTTGTTGAGATACTCGATGACCGCCTCGTCGCCTTTCATGACCTTCTCCCTGTCGCCTGTCACTGACTTAGCACTGACGGCAAAGTATTGAGTCGGTCCGGGAAGTCAATCTAATTTAGAATTGTTCTAATTGACTCGGGTTGCGCGACGGAACGGCTGACGGCCGGCGGGTGTGCTTGGCGAGGCGCGGCGGCGAGGGCGCTTCGGCCTGATGCACCAGCTCGCAGATGTGGCAGAGGCACACGCCGCAGTCCGGCGCCAGCCCCAGCTCCTTGTAGACCAGGCCCGGGGTGATCAGGGTGTTGGGCTGGCGCCTGTGAATGCGCCTGACCGCCGTCTCGATCTCGGCCCGCGTAATCACATTGCAGGAACACACGATCATCTCACGAACTCCGGACCGACAGGCCCATCCGGCACGCCACCGCTCCTAAGCTGGCGCCGGGCGCGGCCTGATGCAAGGGGGACGTCAGCATGCGCCCGTCCGCGCCATGCGGTCGGAGGGCTCGGTGGCGCTCTCGCCGCGCAGCAGACGGATGATGCGCTCGCGCACCCATTCATGGCACTCGTCGCGATCGAGGCTGCGGTGCCAGATCAGATAGGTGGGGACCACGAGCTGGGGGAAGGGCTGCTTGATGGTGTCGAGCGGGAACTGCGCGTCGACGGCGCGCGCCACCGACTGCGGGACCGTCACCAGCACGTCGGACTCGAGGGCGAGGAACAGCCCCACGAAGACGGAGGAGGCCCGGGTCGTGGTCTCGGGCGAAAGCCCGTGTTCCTCGAAATGGACCTGCACCGGGTCCGGCTCGCCATCCGGCGGTGCGATGAAGATGTGCTCGCGCTCGGCGAAGGTCCGCTTCGTGACCTTGCGGCCCGCGAGAGCGGTCCTGGTGCTGGCCAGGGTGACGTAGGGCTCGTCCGACAGGTGCTGCCAGATGAAGTCCGCCGCCGGCGCGTTCGGCTCGCCCTCGGCGATCACGAACTGGATGCGGCCGAGGCGCAGCTCGTCCTGATAGCTGGCACCGCTCATGCTCTTCCAGCCGATGGAGATGTTGGGCGCCTCGGCCCGGATGGCGCGGCGCAGCTCGTGCAGCAGGGTCAGCTCGCAGGTGTCGCGGCAGGCCAGCACGAAGCTGCGGTCCTGGGTCGCCGGATCGAACGGCGTGGAGGGCCTCAGCAGGCTCTCCATGCCCGACACGATCACATGGATCGTCGGCGCCAGCTCCAGCGCCTTGGCGGTCGGGACCAGCCGTTGCCCGGCGCGCACCAGAAGCTGATCCTGGAAGACGATCCGCAGGTTGGAGAGCGCGTGGCTGACGGCGGATGGGCTGCGCCCGAGCCGCTCGGCCGCCTTGGTGACGCTGGCGTCCATCAACAGCGCGTCGAGCACCACCAGCAGGTTCGCATCGAGTTCCTTCAAGTGCATGGTCTGCATCTATAGCACTGTGGAACTTTCATTTCACGCATCAATTTGCCCATGCTACCAACATCCCTGCGAGTGATCGTTTGGGTTCGCCGACGGTACATCTCAGGACGGGACGCGCTCGCTCACCCCGTCCGTGCCTCGGAGACGCAAAGGTCCCCCGCATATCCCTTCTCGATCTCCTTCGTACGGGTGGGGTTCCTGGCACAGACCTCACTTGAAGGGGACACTGCCGCACGGATCTTCCTGTCGGTCCGTGCGGCGCCCCTTTTTTCCGATCGCTCGTGCCGCTCGAAGGTGCGCGGAGGTATAAGGACAGGGCCTCTGCGTGGACAGGACCGCTTAGATCCCGGGAGTGAATGAATGACAGGTTTCCATCGACCGCTGTTGGGCTTGAAGACGGCGCTCTGGTCTGTGCTGTGGCTGGTCATGGCGGTGCCCGCGGCTCCGGCCGCACCGGCGGTCAAGGACGTGCTCAAGACCTATGCCGACATCGCGCATGCCACATACGAGGACTCGCTGGCCACGGCGAAGACGATGCGCGCCGCCATCGAGGCGTTGCTGGCCGATCCGAGCGCACAGACGCTGCGCGCGGCCAGGGCCGCTTGGCTCGCGGCCCGCGTCCCCTATCAGCAATCGGAAGTCTACCGTTTCGGCAATGCCGTGGTCGACGACTGGGAGGGCAAGGTGAACGCCTGGCCGCTCGACGAGGGGCTGATCGACTATGTGGCCGCGGATTACGGCACGGAATCGGAAGAGAACGAGCTCTACGTCGCCAATGTCATCGCCAATACGTCCCTCAAGATGGGCGGTCGCACGATCGACGCCAAGACCATCAGCAAGAAGCTGATGGCCGAGATGCTGCATGAGGCGGGCGGAAACGAGGCCAACGTGGCCACCGGCTACCATGCCATCGAGTTCCTGCTGTGGGGTCAGGACCTGAACGGGACCGGCCCCGGTGCCGGGGCGCGCCCGGCAACGGATTTCGACGTGAAGAACTGCACGGGCGGCAACTGCGACCGCCGTGCCGCCTATCTGCGCACGGTGACGGAGCTGCTGATCGACGACCTCACCTGGATAACGGCGCAGTGGGCCCCCGACGGCGACGCGCGCAAGGGGCTTCTCTCCGGTGACGACACGGCCGGCCTGACGGCCATCTTCACCGGACTGGGCAGCCTCTCCTATGGCGAGCTGGCGGGCGAGCGCATGAAGCTCGGCCTGCTGATCCACGATCCGGAGGAAGAGCACGACTGCTTCTCCGACAACACCCACAACTCGCACTATTACAATGTGCTCGGCATGCGCAGCATCTATCTCGGGCGCTACCGGCGCGTCGACGGCAGCGTCGTCTCCGGAGCGAGCCCGTCCGATCTCGTGAAGGCGAAATCGGCGAAGGCGGATACGGAGCTGCGGGCCAAGCTGGACGCCACGCTCGGCGCCATGTCCGCGATGGTGCAGCGGGCCGAGTCGGTCGAGGCCTACGATCAGATGATCGGGGAGGGCAATACGGCCGGAAACGCCGTGGTGCAGGTGGCGATCGATGCCTTGCTCGCGCAGACCAAGGCCATCGAGCGCAGCGTGGCGGTGCTGAAGCTGAAAGCCATCGAGTTCGAGGGCTCGGACAGCCTCGACGATCCGGGCAAGGTGTCAGGCGGCTAAGGCCGCCGCCGCCGACCGCTCGGACACTTGGTCGCGGACGACCGGCCTTATCGGCCGGCGGCCGCGGCGGCATGATGGCGGACGACTTGTCCCCCAAGGTGCGGCAGTGCGGACGTTTTGTCCGTGCTGTCGCGCCCGTTAGGGGGGCGATGTTGCAAGAACGAAGGCACTTCCTCGAATGTCTATCGCGGTTCCCAGTTCGGTGCGCCGGCCTTTGCCGGCGGCCATCCTCGCCGGCGCGATAGCGCTGTTCGCTGCCGCCCCCGCAAGTGCGGTCGGGGAGGGGACGGCGCAGTCCTCGATCGCCGATCTGATTCGACCCACCACGGACTTCTCCAAGCCCGAGCCGGGGGAGGCGTTCCCGGGCGGTCGCGCCACCTCGCGCAAGAGCGTCGACAACCGCAACGCCTTCTCGCATTCCTCGGGCAATATGAGCTTCGAGAGCGAGCTGAACTTCAAGGTCGGCAACGCGATCTTCCGCAAGCTCTGGGTCTCGGCGCCGGCCTCGACCAAGGCTTCGGACGGCCTCGGCCCGCTGTTCAACGCACGCTCCTGCCAGCGCTGTCACATCAAGGACGGCCGCGGCCATCCGCCCGAGGCCAACTGGCCGGAGGACGACGCCGTCTCCATGTTCCTGCGCCTGTCGATCCCGCCGCAAACGCAAGCGGATCGCGAGCGCCGCCGGACGCGCCGCGCCAAGGTGATCCCGGAGCCCACCTATGGCGGCCAGCTCCAGGACCTGGCGATCCAGGGCCATGCGGGCGAGGGCCGCATGCACATCACCTACGAGGAGGTTCCGGTCACGCTTGCGGGCGGCGAGATCGTGCGGCTGCGCAAGCCGGTCTACCGGATCACCGATCTCGGCCACGGGCCCCTGCATCCCGAGACCATGATCTCGCCGCGCGTGGCGCCGCAGATGATCGGGCTGGGCCTTCTCGAGGCGGTCCCGGAAGACCAGATTCTGGAGCGCGAGGACCCGGACGACAAGGACGGCGACGGCATCTCGGGCCGCGCCAACCGCGTCTGGTCGCTGGAGCAGGACCGGGTGATGCTGGGCCGGTTCGGCCTGAAGGCCGGCAATCCGACGATCCTCCAGCAGTCGGCGGAGGCCTTCGCCGGCGACATCGGCATCTCCAACCCCCTGGTCCGGCAGGCATCCGGCGACTGCACCGCGCGCCAGCAGCGGTGCCTGAAGGCGCCCAACGGCGATACCGAGGCGCATGGGGGGCTCGAGCTGAGCCAGGAGCTCCTGGATCTCACCGTATTCTATTCGCAGAACCTGGCGGTGCCCCGGCGCAGGGCGCACGACGATCCCGTGATCCTGGCGGGCAAGGCGCTGTTCTATGGTATCGGCTGTGCCGCCTGCCACCGCCCCAAGCTCTATACCGGAAAGGTCGAGGGCCAGCCCCATCTCTCCAACCAGCTCATCTGGCCCTACACCGACATGCTGCTCCACGACATGGGCGAGGCGCTTGCCGACGGCCGGCCCGAGGGCGATGCCGAGGGCCGCGAATGGCGCACCGCGCCGCTCTGGGGCGTCGGCCTCACCGAGGTCGTCAGCGGCCACCGCTTCCTCCTCCACGACGGGCGCGCGCGCGGCGTCAAGGAAGCGATCCTCTGGCACGGTGGCGAGGCGCAGACGGCACGGGACGCCTTCGCGGCGCTGTCGAAGGCGGAGCGCGACAAGCTGATCGCGTTCGTGAACTCGCTGTGATGGGGGACCTGCGTATGATCAAGGTCCATGCCGGGCTGGCCGTTGCCGGCCTGACCGCGCTGTTGAGCGCGACGCCCGCCTCGACGGTCTTGGCTTTCGACGCCGGTATCGTCACGCGCCAGGCGCTCGAAGGGCATATCCGGCCCGGCTACGGCCGTCTGGCCGATGCCTTCGCGCAGCTCGAGACCGCCTTCGCGGCGCTCTGCAAGAGCCCGTCCGAGCCGGCGCTGGCGCAGGTCGACACGGCCTACCGCGCCGCCGTCGTGGCTTGGGGCGGCGTCGAGCACCTCCGGTTCGGCCCGGTTGCGGAGAAGAACCGCTACGAGCGGATCGCCTTCTGGCCCGACCCGAAGGGCATCGGGCGGCGCCAGGTTGCGCGCGCCATGCGCAAGCGCGATCCGAGCCTTCAGGACGTCGAGCGCCTGTCGAAGAAAAGCGTCGCCCTTCAAGGGCTGACGGCGCTGGAGCTCGTCCTCCATGGCAAAGGTCGCGATACGCTGAAGACGGCCGACGAGGCGGGGAAGACGGCCGACGAGGCGGGCGCGTTCCGCTGCAGCTATGGCGAAACGATAACGCGCAACCTGTCCGCCATCTCGCGCGAGATCGTCGAGGCCTGGTCGCCGGACGGCGCGTTCGCGAAGCTCTGGCTGTCCGTCGGACCGGAGAACCCGGTCTATCGGTCCGCGCAGGAGGCCGCGCGGGAGCTGGTCCGTACCTATATCGACGGGCTGGAGAGCGTGCACCAGTTCAAGATCCGCGCTTCGCTCGGTCTCGGACCCGACGGTCCCAGGCGCAAGCGCCGGGCCGCGTTCAGCCGCAGCGGGCTCGCCGTCGCCCTGATCACGGCCAATGCGGCGGGCCTGCGCGATCTCTTCGTCGATGGCGGCCTGGCCGACCAGCTTTCCCCGGAGGATCCCGGGCTGGCCGTGAGCATCCGCGGCGAGCTGGACCGGGCCGTCGAAGTGGCGCAAACCATCGCGTTCTCCAAAGGCATGCGCCTTGCGGAGCCGGCCGTGGAGGAAAAGCTGCTCCTTATGGGATTTCCGCTCGCGAACGCGCGTGAGACGGCGGGAGACCTGCTGGCCGATGCGGTCGGCCTGCCGATCAGGTTCACCGACTCGGATGCCAATTGACCGACGCGCTCTGCTGGTCGGTGCCGGCGCCGTGCTGCTGTCGCCCGGCGCCCCGGCCCTCGGCGGTCGATCGCGCGGGGAGGTCTTTGCCGCCGCGGGCCAATCCGCGGACGGCGGCTATGCGGCTGGCCTCTTCAGCCTCACGCGTGGCGAGATCGCGCGCGTCGAGCTGCCGGGGCGCGGCCATGACATCGCCGTGCGGCCGGGAACCGGCGCCTGCGTGATCTTCGCGCGCAGCCCCGGGCGCCATGCGGTCGTGCTGCATCCGGACCGCCGCAGCGCACCCATCTGGTTCGAGACGCGCCCGGATCGCCATTTCTGCGGCCACGGCGCCTTCTCCTCCGATGGCCGTCTGCTGTTCGCCAGCGAGAACGATTACGAGGGCGCGCGCGGCGTCATCGGCGTCCGCGACGCCACCGACGGCTACCGACGGATCGGCGAGTTCCCCTCGGACGGTCTCGAGCCTCACGACTTGCTTCTGCTCTCGGACGGCCGCACGCTGGTCGTGGCCAATGGCGGCGTGCAGACCCATCCCGACTTCGGCGGACGTCCCCTCAACCTGGCGTCGATGCGGCCGAGCCTCTCCTATATCGACATCCGCACCGGCGACGTGCTGGAGACGCACACGCTCGACGCCGAGCTGCATCGGCTCTCGATCCGTCATCTCAGCCTGGGTGAAGGGGACCGGGTCGTGTTCGCCTGCCAGCACAAGGGGCCCCGGACCGAGCGGCCGAGGCTCGTCGGCCTGCATCGCCGGGGCGAGGATCTGCGCCTTTTGGAGATGCCCTCCGGCGTCCTGCGGGCGATGCGCAACTATGTGGGCAGCGTTCAGGTGGACGGCACCGGTGAGATTGCCGCCGCGTCGTCGCCGCGCGGCGGCATCGTGGTCTTCTTCCACGTGGCCGCGCGCCGCTATCTCGGGCAGGCCCGCCTCGACGGCATCTGCGGCATCGCCCCGCGCCACCGGGCGGCGGGCTTTCTGCTGACCGGCATCCGTGGCGCGCTCGCCCTCTGCGGCGGTGGCGAAGCGTTCGAGCTTGCCCCGCAGGCCATGCCAGGCGGCCTCGCCGCCTGGGACAACCATGCGGTGGCGCTGGGGGCTGTCTAGCCCGACTAGATCACGACCTCGAAGCCCTCGAAGTTCGGGTGGCCGAGATAGAGGCCCTTGGTTTCGCCCGCATTCTTGTGCGCGGCGCGGAAGTGCTCGGACCGGGTCCAGTCCTCGAAGGCCTGACGCGATGCCCAGACCGTGTGCGACGAATAGAGCGTGTGGTCCTCATGCTCGGGTCCGCGCAGAAGATGGAACTCCACGAAACCCGCCACCTGGTCGAGGTGGCTGTCGCGGGCCTTCCAAACCTCCTCGAAATCTCCTTCGCGGCCCTTGGTGACCTGGAACCGGTTCATGGCGATGAACATGCGTGATCCTTCCTGTCCTTCTCGTTTGCGATCGTTCGGGTTAAGGGTCCGGGCTAATTTAGCGTCAGATGCTTTTTCGTCGACCACCAACGGTCGACGAAAGAGGGATAGTAGCCCGGCGTGGTCTTCGGGCGTCCGAAGCCGTCCCAATGGGCGAGCCAGACCTCGTCCGTTCGCCAAAGTGGCACGGCATAGCGGCGCCATCGCAGCGTCCGGTCGAAGAGCCGCGCTGCCGTCTGCAGGTTCGCCCACGTCTTGGCCTTCAGCATGGCGGCGATGGCGGTATCGAGCACCTTGTCCTCCGCGCCGGCCAGCGCGTAGGTGCCTTTGCGCCGCGCCAACGCGCTGCCCCAGAGCAGCCGTTCGGCATTGCCGGCGACCAGGCGCGGGCTCCAGGCGAGATAAGCCATGTCGAACTCATGGTCGAGCAGCTTCCGCCTCGCGGACACCGGCTCGAGCGAGGGATAGGACAAGGCGATGCCGAGGCGCTCGAGATTGCGCGAGAAGGGCCCGAGCACGCGGACCAGGGCGGGGTTGTCGTAGGCGACGGCGATGCGAAGCGGCTGCCCGGTGTCGCGATGGCGCCGGACACCGTCGACGATTGCGTAGCCAGCTTCGTTCAGAAGCGCGCTGGCCTTGCGGAACGCCTGGCGGTCGTCGGCCATGCCGTCACGCAGTTTCGGACCGGGCGCGCCCAGGGCCTCCTGCGGCAGCCCCTCGATCCCATCGCCCAGGATCGCCTTTTCCACCTGCTCGATCGGCCCCGAGGCACCGAGCGCGGTCTCTCCATAGAAGCTCCCGACCGGCTTGTAGAGACCGTGGAAGATGGTCCGGTTGGTCCAGTCGAAGTTGTAGGCGAGCGCAATAGCCTGACGCACGCGGCGGTCGCGAAAGGCGGGGCGGCGCAGATTGAACACGAGCAATGCCGCATTGCCCGGTGTCTGCAGCCGGTAGGTCCTGCGCACCATGCGGCGGCCGTCCCGCTCCGCGCGTCGGAACTGCGTCGACCACATGGCGGCGTCGCGCTCGTGCCAGAGATCGAAGGCGCCCGCGGCGAAGGCTTCCAGGGTGACGGTCTTGTCGCGGTAATAGTCGATCTTGATGCGGTCGAAGTTGTATCGGCCCACATTGACCGGAAGGTCCTTTGCCCAGTAGCCGGGCACGCGCTCCAGCACCAGGGTGCGCCCGGCCTCGGCGCTCTTGACGCGATAGGGTCCGCTGCCGAGCGGCAGCGCGAGGGACTTGTCGCCCGCTTCGCGATCCTCCCAGAAGTGCCTGGGGTGAATGGGCAGCGTGGCGACGATGCGCACGAATTCCCTGTCGCCCGGGTGCTTGGCGCGGAACAGGACCGTCAGCGGGCCTTCCTTCTCAACGCTGAAGAGCCGCAGCACCTGGCGGTAGAAGGGTGCGCCCTGCCGAGCCAGGGTCCGGAAGGTGAAGACCACGTCGTCGGCGGTGATGGGCTTGCCGTCGTGCCAGCGCGCCTCGGGGCGAAGCGCGAACCGGGCCCAGCTCAGGTCGCGCGCCACCTCGACGGTGCGGGCCAGAAGCCCGTAATAGGCGGCCGGCTCGTCCGCGCTCGCGACCATCAGACGGTCGTAGACGAAGGTGCGCAGCCGATCCGGCGTCGTGCCCGGATAGTGCAGCGTATTGAGCGAGTCGAACGTCCCGACGGCGGCCAGGCGCACGCTGCCGCCCTTCGGCGCCGACGGGTCCACATAGTCGAAGTGCCGGAAATCGGCCGGGTATTTCAAGTCGTGGATCGGCGAATAGCCGTGGGCCGCAGCGGCGCTGCAGGTGCGCACGGAAAGAAACGTGAGGAGAAGCAGCAGGCCGATCAGCAAAAGCCCCGAGGGGCGACGATAATACCGCCACATGTCCATCCTCTCGGATTGCCTGAATTGGCCGGGATGGTAGGGGGCTTCGGTATATGAGAATAATGCAATGTTGCTAATTTTATAGTTGCGCAGGTCTCATGGTCTCGGCGTCCCATATGTGTGACGCCGTTCGGGCGGAGGTTCCGCCGCGTCGGGCGGTGGGAGGATAAAAATTGCAAACAGTGCATCTTTTATCTTTGAAACAATGCGCTTTTCAGAAAGACAGTCATGGGGCTAGGCTTCCTCCCAGGGTAGGCCCCCGCCGAAAGCCGGGAGACGGGCGGTCCGGCACACCGCTGCGGGAAGCGGAACTGCCGACTGCCCATGACAGGAGCCAGAGTCGCCATGATGAGGATGCATATGCTCGCGCCGGAGCTGCTGATTTCGTTGATCGTCGAGGAAGCGGAGGTCGCCAGCCAAAGCTGCGATGCGGAG
>JAKSBI010000014.1 GCA_022361215.1 Hyphomicrobiales bacterium
CCCGCGTCCTCGATATCGGGACCGGCAGCGGCGTGCTGGCCATCGCGGCGGCGAAGGCGCTGCGTCGCCCGGCGGTCGCCTGCGATATCGACTGGCTCGCCGTGGCCGTGGCCCGGGCGAACGCCATCCGCAACGGCGTCGCCCCCCTGGTGCGGCCGCTCCGCGCCGCCGGCGTGGCCCACCGGATCGTGCGGCGGTCCGGACCCTACGATCTGGTGCTGGCCAACATCCTGGCGCGGCCCCTGGCGGCGCTTGCCCAGCCCATCGCGACCATCGCCGCAACAGGCGGCATGGTGGTGCTTTCCGGCATCACGCGCGACCAGGACGCGCGGCTGCGTGCGCGCTATCGCAACGCGGGCTTCGTCGCTATAGACCGGCTGGTTATCGAGGGTTGGGTGACGCTGACGCTGAGGAGAAACGGCTAAGCCGCGCCGTCATATGCCAAATCTCGCTTCCGCTCTAAGCGGCGCGGGGGCTGTGATGCGGCCGGTGCACGGCCTTCGGATCGGTCTCGGCGCGCGGCGCGCGGTCGTCCAGGCGCAGCACCTTGGCGCGCATCTCGAGGCCGGGCCGGCGCTGCCAGCGCTCGGATGCATGGCCCGTCAGCCGCTCGGTCGCGGGCCTGTGTGTCTCGAGCCAATAACCGAAACCGCGGTCGTAGAGGCTGTCCGTCGTTGCCATCTCTTGAGTCCTCTCCGCCCGCGAGGGCCGGATATCGCCCTGCGGACGGCACGTCTTGCAATGGATATGAGGAAGGGCGGTGTCGCGCCTGCGCACCACCTTGCGTGGCACGCCGACGCGGCCGTGTGGCGCCGCCCGGCTTTCGGGAATGTCTAAAGGACGTTGGCGTGCTCGCGGCGCAGCGCGGAGACAACGTCCCGGTCCAGGCCGAGAGCGTCGATCGTGGTGTCGTCGAGGTCGCGAATATAGACCGCGACGCGCTGCCGGGCCTCGCGCTCGCGCGCCTCGATCATGCGCCGGAATGCGCGGCGGAACCATCCGCCAAGACCTTCGCCCCGATTTGCGCCCGGAAGCGGACGCGTCATGGTTGCCGTTGTCATGGCTTTGTCCTTTCGTTGGTCTCGTGCCGACGCAGAAACGTCAGCATCGTTGTCCGAAATATAGAGCCATTCGACCTTGGTAGTAGGCCATTTTGTTGCATTGCAGCATTGCAGGACGCGCATGGCGCCGTTGAGCCCGCGTCAACACAATGTCGCAAACGCGGTACGCCAAACGACGCGTTGATTCGGGCGCCTCGCCGCCCTAGAAAACGTCCATGTTCCAGACCTTTGACGACATCGCCGACCCGACGAAGGGGCCCCCGCGCGTGGCCCGGCTGCGCGCGGAGCTGGCGCGGCGGAAGCTGAAGGGGTTCCTGGTGCCGCGCGCCGACGAGCACCAGGGCGAGTACGTTCCGCCCCATGCCGAGCGCCTCGCCTGGCTCACCGGGTTCTCCGGCTCCGCCGGTCTCGCCGTCGTGCTGGCGGACAGGGCCGCCGTCTTCGTGGACGGCCGCTACACGCTGCAGGTGCGGGACCAGGTGGACACCGATCTCTTCGAGACGCTGCAGACCCCGGAGCACCGGCCCTCGAAATGGCTGGCCGACGCGCTCGAAGAGGGCGACACGGTCGGCTACGACCCGCGGCTGCACTCGATCAAGGCCATCGAGCGGCTGGAGACCGCGCTGAAGCCCACCGGCGCGGTGCTGGCGGCACAGGACTCGAACCCGGTCGACGCCATCTGGGAGGACCAGCCGCCGCCGCCGGCCGAGCCCGTGGTGCCGCACCCCATCGCGCTTGCCGGTGTGCCCGCCTCCGAGAAGATCGCCGAGGCGCAGAAGACGCTGCGCGAGGCCAAGGCCGACGCCGCGGTGCTGACGCTGCCGGACTCCATCGCCTGGCTCTTCAACATTCGCGGCGGCGATGTCGGCCATACGCCGCTGCCCCTGAGCTTCGCCCTCCTGCCTGCCGAGGGCCGCCCCGCGCTCTTCATCGACCCGCGCAAGCTCTCCGACAATGTCCGCGGCCATCTGGCGGAGACCGTCGAGATCGCGGCGCCGGAGGCGCTGGAGGCGCGTCTCGCCGAGATCGGCGCGTCCGGCGCCCGTGTGCGCCTGGACGCCGAGACGGCATCGCGCTGGATCGGCGACACGCTGAAGGCGGCCGGCGCCGAGATCGTCGAGGGCCAGGACCCCTGCGTGCTGCCCAAGGCCAGAAAGAACGCGGCCGAGATCGCCGGCACCCGCGCCGCGCATCTGCGCGACGGGGCGGCGGTCTGCCGGTTTCTGGCCTGGCTCGACGCGCGCGGGGCCTCGGGCGAGATCGACGAGATCGCCGCGGCCGAGCAGCTCGAAACCTTCCGCCGGGAGACCGGCGCGCTGAAGGACATCAGCTTCGACACCATCTCGGGCGCGGGGCCCAACGGCGCCATCGTGCACTACCGCGTCACCCAATCGACCAGCCGGACCCTGGAGCCGGGCTCGCTCTATCTGGTCG
>JAKSBI010000616.1 GCA_022361215.1 Hyphomicrobiales bacterium
CATCCGAGCGATCCCCACTCCTACGGCATGCCCGAGAGCGGCTTTGCGGCGGCCGCGCGGCCCGAGGGCGACCTGACCGGCTTGCGCCTCGCCTGGCGGCCCTTCCTCGGCAATTCAGTCATTGATTCCGAGGTGTTGTCGCTCTGCGAGGATGCGGCGCGGGCGCTCGGCGAGCTCGGCGCGCGCGTCGAGGAGATGGAGGACGACCTGGCGCCGACCGAGCCCTTCTGGCTGGTGCTCTCGACCGCGCTCTGGAACGCCCGCTTCGCCGAGCTGCTGCCGGAATGGGGCGACCGGATGAGCAAGACGCTGATCGGGCAGATGCAGGGCGGCGAGGGGCACACGGCGGAGATGCTGGCGCGCGCGCATCTGGAGCGCACCCGGGTCTATCGCCAGATCCAGGGCTGGTTCGAGGACATCGACATCATCGTCACGCCGACGCTCTCGCGCACGGCGCTGCCCATCGAGGAGCGCTTCTTCGAGCCCATCGAGATCGAGGGCAAGCCGGTCGATACGGTGCGCAAGGCCTGGTACCCCTATACCCATCCCTTCAACATCTCCGGCAACCCCGCGGTGACGCTGCCGGCGGGCTTCCACAGCGACGGGCTGCCGGTCGGTGTCCAGCTCGTCGGGCGGCGCGGCGAGGACGCCCGGCTGCTGCGCGTCGCGGCGCTGTTCGAGCAGGCGCGCGCCTGGGCCGACAGGCGGCCCGCCATCGCCGGTCCGGTCTGAGGGCGCGGCCCGGCGGGGCGCTTGAAACACCACTGGATTGTTGCGGGCCGCGTTGCTAGAAACCGCGGCCAAGGAAATCACTTCCGAGACCAGCGAAATGGCGGATGCGAAGAAAGGCCAGGGCGACGGCGACGGCCGCGACTGGCGCGAGACCCTGTTCCTGCCCCGGACCGCGTTTCCCATGAAGGCGGGCCTGCCGAAGCGCGAGCCGGAGCTCTTGGCGCGCTGGGAGGCGCTCGGCCTCTACAAGCGCCTGCGGGCCGACGCCAAGGGCCGCGAGCCCTTCATCCTGCATGACGGGCCGCCCTATGCGAACGGCCATCTGCATCTCGGCACCGCGCTCAACAAGGTGCTGAAGGACGTGGTCACCCGCTCCCAGCAGATGATGGGCAAGGACTCCAACTACGTGCCCGGCTGGGACTGTCACGGCCTGCCCATCGAGTGGAAGATCGAGGAGCAGTACCGCGCCAAGGGCAAGGACAAGGACGAGGTGTCCGTCGTCGAGTTCCGCAAGGAATGCCGTGAGTTCGCCGACCACTGGATCGACATCCAGCGCGCGGAGTTCAAGCGCCTCGGCGTCGAGGGGGACTGGGAGAGCCCCTACACCACCATGTCCTTCGCCGCGGAGGCCTGCATCGCCGGCGAGCTGATGAAGTTCGCCATGAACGACTCTCTCTATCGCGGCTCCAAGCCCGTGATGTGGTCGGTGGTCGAGCGCACGGCGCTGGCCGAGGCGGAGGTGGAGTATCTGGAGACCACCTCCGACACCATCTGGGTGCGCTTCCCGATCCAGGATGCCGAGGGCGACTACAAGGGCGCCTCGGTGCTGATCTGGACCACGACGCCCTGGACCATCCCGGGCAACCGCGCCATCTCCTATGCGGAGAAGATCGCCTACGGCCTCTACGAGGTCGCCGACGCGGCCGAGGGCGAGCGCTGGGCCAAGCAGGGCGAACGGCTGATCGTCGCCGATGCGCTGGCGGACGCGGTGTTCGCGCAGGCACGGGTCGAGACCTTCCGCCGGCTCCGCGACGTGCCGGCCTCGGACCTCGCGCACGTCGTCTGCCGCCATCCGCTGCAGGACCTCGGCTACGGCTTCGACGTGCCCCTGCTCGCGGGCGACCACGTCACCGAGGAGGCGGGCACGGGCTTCGTGCATACTGCGCCGGGCCACGGGCGTGAGGACTTCGATATCTGGATGCACTACCAGCCCCAGCTCGTGGGGCGTGGCATTGACATGGCGATTCCTTACACCGTCGACGAG
>JAKSBI010000462.1 GCA_022361215.1 Hyphomicrobiales bacterium
GGCCCAGAGTGTTGGCACACCCCTGGCTGCGGCCGACTATCGTCAGGCTGTCGAGAAGCGCTTCGTAACCTGGGTCGAGCAACTGCGTGCCGACGCGTTGGCCGCAGGCATCACCAGAGAGACATTCGACGCGGCCATGAAAGGCGTCAGGCCGGACTGGTCGCTGCCCGATCTCGAGCTGCCGGATCTGGGGCCTGACGGGCCGGCCATCCCGAAGTCGGAGAAGAAGGGCAAGCAGCGGCAGCAGCCGGAGTTCGACCGACCGTCCAGCTACTTCCCGGCGAAGAGCCTGGATTGGGTCGTGAAAACCGGCCGGCAGAAGCTCGCGGCCTATGGTAAGACGCTGGCCGCAGTCGAGCAGAAGTTCGGCGTCCAGAGATCCGTGGTCCTGGCGATCTGGGGCCGGGAAACGGCCTTCGGTCGGGCCAAGATTCCCTACTATGCCGTGCGTGCGTTGGCGACCCAGGCGTTCATGGGGCGGCGCAAGGATTTCTTCCGACCTGAGCTGCTTCTCGCCTTCAAGATCTTGCAGGAAGGACATGTCACGCGGTCGCGGATGCGCAGCTCATGGGCCGGCGCCATGGGCCATACCCAGTTCCTGCCGAGCGACTTCGTGGAGCATGCGGTCGACTTCAACGGCGACGGCAAGCGTGACATCTGGGGAAGCATTCCGGATGCGCTGGCCTCCACGGCCAACTATCTCAGCAAGAACGGCTGGGAGATGGGCAAGACCTGGGGCTACGAGGTCGTGCTGCCCAAGGGCTTCGACTGTACGTTGGAGGATCCGGAAGACCTGCGACCCATCAGCGAATGGGTCAAGCTCGGCCTCAAACGCACCCGCGGCCGCAAGTTTCGCGAGGATCGTCTGCCCGAGCCGACGCATCTCGTGCTCCCCGCCGGGACCAAGGGACCGGCCTTCCTGGCGTTGAAGAACTTCGCGGTCATCAAGACCTATAACCGGGCCGACCTCTACGCGCTCTATGTGGGCCATGTGGCGGACCGCTTCGGCTCGAACCGCGCCTTTGCCGGCCGCTGGGCCAAGGTCTCCCGCTTCCGCCGCGATGAGATCAAGGAGATCCAGCAGGCCATCGCCGATGCCGGCATCGATGTCGGGAAGATCGACGGCCTCGCCGGCCCAAAGACCCGCGCCGCCATCGGCCGCTACCAGCGCAAGCTTGGTCTGCCGGTCGACTGCTACCCCAACCGCACGCTTTTGCAGAAGGCGCGCGAGGCAAGCTGAAGGGCGCCTGCATCGATTCCGTCATCTAGGAGCGACCTTGCGAGGCTGATAGACTCTCGGCACTGATTCGCCGAGTTAGCGGGATACGATACGGCCGGTGCGCCACAAGCAAGATATCGACGGGCACAATTCAGGATTGATCGGACGGCGTCTGTGCACCGCGGCGTTAGCTGCGCTTGTCGCAAGCAGTGTCGCCGTGCCGTCCGCTGTGGCGCAATCCGGCTTCAACGAATTCGTCGAGCGGTTATGGCCGGAGGCGCGCGCCAAGGGCGTGTCCCGTGGCGTCTTCGACCGGGCTTTCAGGGGTGTGCGGCCCGACCCGGACATTCTGGAGAAGGACGCCCATCAGCCGGAGTTCGTCAAACCGATCTGGGTTTATCTGGCGAGCGCCGTCTCGGCCAGGCGCATCGAGACCGGTGCCAGGAAACTCAGAGCCTATAGGTCGCTGCTCGACAAGATCGAGGCGCGTTACGGCGTCGACCGCCACGTTCTGATTGCGATCTGGGGCATGGAGAGCAGCTACGGCTCGTTTCGCGGCAAGCGGTACGTTGTGCGCTCCTTGGCGACCTTGGCCTACCAGGGGCGCCGCCAGCGCTTCGGCCGGACTCAGCTGCTGGCAGCGCTTCGCATTCTGCAGCGCGGTGACATCTCGCCCGCGAAGATGACCGGCTCCTGGGCGGGTGCTATGGGACACACCCAGTTCATCCCGACCACATACAACACCCACGCCGTCGATTTCGACGGCGATGGCAAACGCGACATCTGGGGGAACATCCCGGATGCGCTCGCCTCCACGGCCAACTATCTGCGCGCCTCGAAATGGCGCAAGGGCGAGACCTGGGGCTACGAGGTCGTGCTGCCGAGAGGGTTCGACTACGGGCTTGCCGGTCGCAAGCGCGTGAAGACGCTCCGGGAGTGGCGCGGGCTTGGCGTCAAGCGCGTGCGCGGGCGGATCTTTCCGCGGCCCGACGACAGGGCCTCCCTAATCCTCCCCACGGGCGCTCGCGGCCCGGCCTTTCTGATCCTGAACAATTTCCGCTCGATCCTGCGGTACAACAACGCCACGGCCTATGCGCTCGCCGTGGGACATCTCTCGGACCGCATCCGTGGCTTCTCCGGGTTCGCCCGTCCCTGGCCCAAGGATGCCAAGCCGCTCGCCCGCGCCGAGCGCGAGGAG
The DNA here is from genome assembly GCA_022361215.1 of Hyphomicrobiales bacterium. Classification (GTDB taxonomy): domain Bacteria; phylum Pseudomonadota; class Alphaproteobacteria; order Rhizobiales; family Methyloligellaceae; genus JAKSBI01. Next base: position 2,418 of record JAKSBI010000462.1, read on the forward strand.
CTGCAGCGGTTGCTGACCTCGAAGGGCTTTTCCACAGGCGGGGCCGATGGAATTCTCGGCTCGCGCTCGCGCGAGGCGATCCGTGCCTATCAGCGCGCCCGCGGTCTTGTTGCGGACGGTTTCCCAAGCCAGACGCTCTTGAAACGGTTGCGGCGGGAAGCCGGATAAGTCTCGCCGACGGATCAAGACTCCGTGACCGTTTTTCCACAAGGCGGTGCGTGCTCACAAATCGCCCCAAAGCGATGCCATTTTGCCACAACGGAACGGAAATTCACGTTTTGGAAAACATTCCAAGGCACGAATTGAGCATACACGGTTGGCGAAACCGCCCTAAACACATAACACTGTTCCACAACGGAACGATTGGGACGGCCAGAGGGCCGAGGTACTGATGGTCAGTGTTGCGTCTATCGTATCGAAACGGGTTTCCTTTCGACCGGGCTTGCTGAGCCGCCTCCTTGGTCTGGCGGTCTTTGCGCTTGCCGGCTTGTCGTCCACTGCCCCATTCGACAGGGCCGAGGCTCAGCTCCTGGATCGGTTCTCGCGTGGCTATATCACCCCCTTCCCGGAGGGTGATCGCTACCGGTTGGTGGTGTTCGGCGACTCGCTCGGCGACGGCATCTGGTCCGGCCTCTATCGCGCCTTCAAGCCCGACGCCAATGTCGATGTCATCAAGAAGTCCCGCGTGTCGACTGGCTTCGTGCGGGTCGATTACTACGATTGGAATTCTCAGCTGAAGAACATTTTGGGTGCCGAGACGGTGCACATCGCCGTGATCATGTTCGGCGCCAACGACATGCAGTCGATCCGTGGCAAACGCAGATACCACAGGATCGGCACCGAAGGCTGGCGGGAGATCTACGGCAAGCGGATCGACACCTTCATCAAGAGCCTCAAGGGCTCTCGCGCGGCCATCTACTGGGTCGGTCTGCCGATCATGCGCAGCAAGACCCACAACCAGAACATGCAGGTGATGAACGAGATCTTCCGCGAGAAGGCCTTTCTCAACGGCGTCAAGTTCATCGATACCTTCAA
>JAKSBI010000846.1 GCA_022361215.1 Hyphomicrobiales bacterium
CCCGCTTTCGCGGGAATGACGGGAAGGGGGAGTGGGCCCCCTCGAGTCGAAGACGCTCTGGGGTCTGTTGCGAATCCTGATTCTCGACAGCCCTAAGGCCTGTCCTGCTTAACAGGGCTCGTGCGACCGGACAGCCGCTCGTAAGGCCTCCTCCGGCGTCATCCCGACGCAGGCCCGCTGCTGTCCAATTCAACGGTCATGGCGTTCAAGCAGCGCCGCTGCCCTCCTGAGGCGTCATTGCCCGGCTTGATCGAGCCATCCAGTAACCTCGGGTTTTGCAAGGGGTTTCCGCCGTGCAACAGCTTCGAAGGGCGGTGGATACCGGGTCTTCCGGTCAAGCCGGAAGACGACGGCAATGGAGGGTATCCGCGCAGCGCGAAACAGCAAAGGCCCGCGAGGGAACAAAGGCTTGCGCAGACACCGCCACGGGCGCCCAACCGGTCCTGTCGCCCGCCAGGATCGCAACCGCCGATCGGGGCTTCGCCGGCGCCGCCGACCCTCCGACCGAAGCCCTCCGACGGCCATTGCGAACGGCCCTCATCGTCTTTTCCTATCAAAATCCGATCTAAGTTCGATTGGACCAATCAAGAAGCACGCGTCATATCGGAGTTCGAGACGCGTCTTCGGGCGCACAGGATTTCAAAGCAAGGAGACGAGCCATGGTTTGGCGCTTCCTGAAGCATTACGGAATGAACAAGGCGACCGAGATCCTCGACGAGTTCGCGACGGCGGTGGTCGCCTTCGATCCACAGGCCGCCAGTCACGCGCAGGTGGCCATGATGGAGACCGAGCTGGCCAAGCTCGGCAACCGCCTGGCCGAGGCCGAGGCGGAGCTCAGGCGCGAGCACCAGGAGACCCAGGCGCTCAAACAGAGCTACGAGCAGTATCTGCAGGCCGCGCAGATCCTCGAGGCCAAGCTGACGGACGGCACCGACGGTGCCGACACCGCGGAGACCGAGGCGAGCCTGGCCAAGATCATCGACAAGCTGGAGCAGATGAAGCCCGAGATCGAGCGCGAGGAGCGCGAGGACGCCGAGGTGGAAGCCTGGCGCAGCGAGCTGCGCCAAGCCTTCGAGGAGCTCGGTCAGAAGATCCGCAGCGCGCATACGGAGCTGCAATCGGCGCGGCGCCAGATGGACATGGCGAACCTGCGCAAGGATCGCGCGCTGGAGCAGGACCGCCGCGCCCGCGAGGCCGCCGGGCTGACCAGCTCGCTCAGCTCGCTCAGCGTCGCGCTCGATGCCATGAACCAGGAGACCTCAAAGGTGCGCTCCGAGACCGAGGCTCTGAAGCTGAAAGCCGGCGTGCTGCAGGCCGACCGCCTGGACAGCGACCCGAACGTCGCCGCAGCGCTGGCCGAAGTGCGCGGCAAGCCGGCCCTCGACCGCGGCTCCCTGTCGGAGCGGCTGGCCACGCTCGGATCTCCCCGCGCCGCCGCCAAGCAGCTTCCGCCGGCGCGAGCCAGTTCCTGACGGGCGGACCGATCGCCCCTATAAAGCCCCCATTAAGAGGAGACCGATATATGACGAGCAAGAGCCATCGCATCCCGCTGCGCAAGCTGACCGCACGGCATCGCGAGCTGGAGGCCTTGATCGCCGCCGAGATGCGGCGCCCCTGGCCCGACCTGTTCGCGCTGCAACGGCTGAAGCGGCTGAAGCTGGTGGTGAAGGACCAGATCGCGGCAGGCAGACGGCTTGCGGGTGAACCGCTGCACGCCTGATCCGGTTCCCATGCGGCGCTTGTCCGCCGCGGCCCCGCCCGTGCGGCGGGGCCGTTTCCGTAGGGCCTAGGGCCAGCTTGGCGGGGGGATCTGAGGGGCCATGGACAGCCTGAACACAGACGCAGACCGGCAGGAGGCCGTCGGCGAGGGGCACGAAGGCAAGCCGGGCAGCGGGCTCGGCTGGGTGCCGGCCCTGCTGCCGGCGCTGCTGGCCGTCGTCTTTGCCGCCTATCTCCCCGCCGTCGCCGGTGGCGAGCCGATCCGCTTCGTCTACGAGTGGGTCCCGAGCCTCGGCGTCAGCCTGTCCTTCCTCTTCGACGGTCTCAGCCTCACCTTCGCCCTGCTGATCAGCGGCATCGGCGCTCTGATCGTGCTCTATTCCAGCGCCTATCTCGCCGGGCATCCCCATTACTGGCGCTTCACGCTCTACCTGCTGGCGTTCATGGCCGCGATGCTCGGCCTGGTCCTGGCCGACAATCTGATCACCCTGTTCGTGTTCTGGGAGCTGACGACGGTCACCTCCTATCTGCTGATCGGCTTCGAGCACGCATCGGCCAAGTCCCGCCGGTCGGCGCTGCAGGCGCTGCTGCTGACGGGCGCGGGCGGCCTGGCCCTGCTGGCGGGGCTGGTGCTGCTCGGCAACGCGGCCGGCACCTTCGAGCTCTCGGCGATCGCCGCCCAGGGCGACGCGGTGCGCGAGCACGCGCTTTACCTGCCGATCCTGGTCCTGGTGCTGCTCGGCGCCTTCACCAAGTCGGCCCAGCTGCCGTTCCATTTCTGGCTGCCGAACGCCATGGCGGCGCCGACGCCGGTCAGCGCCTATCTGCATTCGGCCACCATGGTGAAGGCCGGCATCTACCTGCTGGCGCGCATGCACCCGGTGCTGAGCGGCACGGACGCGTGGATCTGGACGCTGACGCTCTTCGGCGCGGCGACGGCGGTGACCGCCTCCGTGATGGCGCTCCGCCAGACCGACCTGAAGCTCGCGCTCGCCTACACCACCGTGATGGCGCTCGGCACGCTCACCATGTTCCTCGGCGCCGAGGCCACGGTCGCGGTGGCCGCCGCGGTCACCTTCCTGATCGTCCATGCCCTTTACAAGGCGGCGCTCTTCCTGATCGTCGGCATCATCGACCACGAGACCGGCACGCGCGATGTGGCGGCGCTGCGCGGGCTCGCGGGCGCCATGCCGGCGACGGCCATAGCCGCGGGGGCGGCAGCGCTCTCCATGGCGGGCTTTCCGCCCTTTCTGGGCTTCATCGGCAAGGAGCTGAAATATGAAGGGGCGCTGGCCATCGCCTCCGAGCCGGTGCTGGTGGCGACCGCGGCGGTGCTGGCCAACGCGCTGATGGTGGCCGTCGCCGGCATCGTGGCGCTGCGGCCGTTCTACGGTCCGCGCGGCACGACACCGAAGCCGCCGGGCGAGGCGCCGGCGCGCATGTGGATCGCACCGCTGGTGCTGGCGAGCCTCGGGCTGAGCTTCGGCCTGGCGCCGTCGCTGATTGCGAACGCCCTGGTGCAGCCCGCCGTCACCGCCATTCTGGGCCGGCCGGAGGACGTCAAGCTGGCGCTCTGGCACGGCCTCAACGTGCCGCTTCTGCTGAGCGTGCTGACCTTCGCCCTGGGCGCGTCCATCTACGCCTTCCATGGCCGGCTGCGGCACGCGCTGATCGGCCTCGAGCAACGCCTGCCGGTCAGCGCCGACCGCGCCTGGGACCGGCTGCTCGACGGCCTGAAATGGCTCGCCGACTGGCAGACGCGCCTGCTGCAGAGCGGCGTGCTGCGGCGCTATCTGTTCATCGTCTTCACGACGCTGGCGCTGACGGTGGGCGCGGCGCTGGTCCTCACCGCTTCCGTGCGCCTGCCCGCGAGCTGGCCTCAGCTCCTGATCAAGGAATGGGCCGCCGTCGCCCTAATCGCAGGCGGCGCGCTGATGGCCGTGGCGACGCGCTCGCGGCTGGCCGCCATCTGCGCCCTCGGCGTGGTCGGTGTCGGCGTCGCCATTCTGTTCCTGATGTTCGGTGCGCCGGACGTCGCCATGACCCAGATGCTGGTCGAGACGCTGATCGTGGTGCTGGTGGCGGTGGCCATGCTCCGCCTGCCCGGGCTGGAGCCCGTCTCCGCCAAGCGCGTCCGCGTGCCCGACGCCCTGCTCGCGGTGGCCGTCGGCAGCCTGGTCGCGCTCACCCTGCTCGCCGTCGTCCACGGACCCATCGACCGCACGGTGACGGCCTATTTCGAGCAGAACAGCGTGCCGGAAGCCTTCGGCCGCAACATCGTCAACGTCATACTGGTCGACTTCCGCGCCCTCGACACGTTCGGCGAGATCGCCGTGGTGGCAGCAGCGGCGCTCGGCGCCTATGCGCTGATCCGCGGCGCGGCCCGGAGGGGGACGCCATGAACTCGCTGATCCTGAACGTGGCGACGCGGGTGCTGGTGGCGCTCATGCTGCTGTTCTCGGTCTACATGCTGCTGCGCGGCCACAACGAGCCGGGCGGCGGCTTCATCGGCGGGCTGATCGCGGCCATCGGCTTCGCGCTCTACGCCATCGCCCATGGCACCGCCGCGGCAAGGCGCGCCCTCAGGCTGGAGCCGCGCGTCATCGCCATGGCCGGGCTGGGCCTCGCGCTCCTGGCGGGGCTCGGGGCGGCACTCGCGGCCGAGCCGCTTTTCACCGGGCAGTGGTGGTTCTTCGGCGCCGAGGACGGCGACAAGGGCCTACCGATCAGCACGGTGCTGCTCTTCGACATCGGGGTCTACCTGGTCGTGGTCGGCGCGGTGCTCACCCTGGTGCTGGCGCTGGAAGAGGAGGCCTGACCATGGAGACGGTGCTCGCGCTCCTCGTCGGCGTGCTCGTCGGCGCAAGCGTCTATCTGATGCTGGCGCGGAACATTCTGAGGTTCGTCTTCGGCCTCGTGCTGCTCGGCAACGCGGCCAACCTGACCATCTTCGCCGCCGGGCGCCTGACCCGCGCCGAGCCGCCGCTGGTGCCGGAAGGGCTCGCCGCCCCGCCCGAGCTGGTGGCCAACGCGCTGCCGCAGGCGCTGATCCTGACAGCCATCGTCATCGGCTTCGGCCTGCTCGCCTTCGCGCTGGCGCTGGTCTTTCGGAGCTATCAGGTCACCGGCACGCTGGACACCGATGCGCCGCGGGAGACCCGGCCCGGGGCGGATGCTCCTGCCGAGGCCGCACCGCAATCCGAGGCAGCCAAGCCATGAGCTGGCTGCTCGCGCTCCCGATCGTGCTGCCGTTCGCGACGGCCGTGCTGACGTTCCTGCTGCGCTCGACGGGCTCGGCGGCGCGCTGGCTCAGCGTTGCCGGCTGCGCAGGCCTGCTCGCCGCGGCGACCGCCCTGATGGTCCAGGTCTGGCGCCACGGCGTCATCGCCGCTCAGATGGGCGACTGGCCGGCGCCCTTCGGCATCACGCTGGTGGCCGATCTCCTGAGCGCCGTCATGGTGGTCATCACGGCGATCACCGGTCTCGCCGTCGCGGTCTATGCGCTCGCCGACATCGACGAGCGGCGCGAGGCGCTCGGCTATCATGCCCTGTTCCAGACGCTGCTCGCCGGCGTCTGCGGCGCCTTCGTCACCGGCGACCTGTTCAACCTCTATGTCTGGTTCGAGGTCATGCTGATCGCCTCGTTCGGCCTGCTGGTGCTCGGCAACACCGAGGCGCAGCTCGATGGCGGCATCAAATACGTGGCCATCAACCTGGTCTCGACGGTCCTGTTCCTCTCCGGCATCGGCCTGCTCTACGGGCTCACCGGCACGCTGAACCTCGCCGACCTGCACGTCGCCGTGCAGGCGGTGGAGAACCAGGGCCTGCTCACCGTGGTCGCTTCGCTCTTCCTCGTCGCCTTCGGCATCAAGGCCGCCGTCTTCCCGCTGTTCTTCTGGCTGCCGGCCTCCTATCATACGCCGCCGGTGGCGGTGTCGGCGGTGTTCGCCGGGCTCTTGACCAAGGTCGGCGTCTACGCGCTCATTCGCATGTTCACCCTGGTCTTCACCCAGGATATCGGGCTCACTCACGGGCTGCTGCTGGCGGTGGCCGTGCTGACCATGGTGACCGGCGTCCTCGGGGCGGCGGCGCAGAGCGAGTTCCGCAAGATCCTGTCGTTCCACATCGTCAGCCAGATCGGCTACATGGTGCTGGGGCTCGCCCTCTACACGCCGCTGGCTCTGGTCGGCGCGGTCTTCTATCTGGTCCACCACATCATCGTGAAAGCGAACCTGTTCCTGGTCAGCGGCGTCGCGCGCCGCCTCACCGGCTCGTTCGAGCTGGCGGCCATCGGCGGGCTCTACAAGTCGAGCCCGCTGCTCGCCCTGCTCTTCCTGGTGCCGGCCTTCTCGCTGGCGGGCTTCCCGCCGCTCTCCGGCTTCTGGGCCAAGTTCCTGCTGATCAAGGCAAGCCTGGATCTGGGCGCCTATCTTGTCGCCGCGACCGCGCTGGTGGTCGGCCTACTCACGGTCTTCTCCATGACCAAGATCTGGGCCGAGGCGTTCTGGAAGCCGCATCCGGAGGGCCACGCGCCCACGCTCGCCCTGGTGACGAGGCGCGAGCGCGCCGCGCTCCTGCTGCCGGTGGCGGCGCTCGCCACGCTGACGGTGGTCATCGGCCTCTTCCCCGAGCCCTTCGTCGGCTTCGCCGAGCGCGCGGCCGGACAGCTTCTCGACCCGGCGGACTATGTCCGCGCCGTGCTGGGACAGGCCCCATGAACGTCTTCGCCCTCAACACCATCCTGGCGTTCGGCTGGGCCGCGCTGGTCGGGCAGTTCACCCTGGCGAGCCTGCTGATCGGCTTCGGCGTCAGCTATTTCACCCTCTGGGTGGCGCGGCCGCTGTTCGGCGACACGACCTATTTCGAGCGGGTCTGGCGCGTTCTCCGCCTCGCCGTGCTGTTCGTCTACGAGCTGGTGATCTCCAGCCTGCGCGTGGTCTGGGACGTGATCACGCCGAGCCATCTGAGCCGGCCGGGCATCATCGCCATGCCGCTCGACGCCAAGGGCGAGGGGGAGATCCTGCTGGTCGCCAGCCTGATCTCGCTGACGCCCGGGAGCCTGAGCCTGGACGTCTCGGCCGACCGCAAGACGCTCTATGTCCACGCCATGTTCGTGGACGACCCCGAGGCGGTGCGCCAGGGGCTCAAGCAAGGCATGGAACGCCGCGTGATCGAGGCAATGGAATGAGCTTCGCGAACGGATCGATACTGGACTGGGCCGTGAACATCACCTTCGCCCTGCTGATGCTGGCGATGGTTCTGGCCTTCCTGCGCCTCGCCCTTGGCCCGAGCCTGCCCGACCGCGTGGTGGCGCTCGACCTGATGACCGTGCTGGCCGTGGGCTTCAGCGCGCTCTTCGCCATCTCGGCCGACGAGCCCGCGTTCCTCGACGTGGCCATCGCGCTCGCCCTGGTGGCCTTCCTGGCGACCGTCGCGCTGGCGCGCTTCGCGGAGCGGCACAGGGCGCGCCATCCCGCACCTCCGCCGCCCGAGGGACCGGACCCATGACCGAGATCCTGACCGCGCTCCTCGTCGTCACCGGCGGCCTCTTCGCCGTGGCGGCCGCGCTCGGCGTGCTGCGGCTGCCGGACATCCTGATCCGCATGCACGCCTCGACCAAGGCCGGCACGCTGGGCTGCGGCCTGATCCTGGTGGCCGTGGCGGTGCATTTCGGCGAGACCGGGATCATCGCCCGGGCCGTGGCCGCCATCGTCTTCCTGATGCTGACGGCGCCCGTCGCCGCCCACATGATCGCCCGCGCCGCCTATCGCACCGGCGTGCCGTTGTGGAAAGGCATGGTGATCGACGAGTTCGCGCCGCCCCGGCCCGCGACGAAGGACGCGGCGGGGGAACGCCTCTCGGACGAGCCGTAGCGCTCGCCCGCTCGTCCGGGTGCGGCTCCGACCGGCCCAGTCGGGCTAGTGCTTCTGGAACAGGGACCGCAGGGCGGCAAGCAACTGCCGGAAATGCGCGACCATAGCGGCGCCGCGCTGGTTTCTCGCGTGGCCCATCAGGGCATCCAGCTCCTGAGGGTCCAATGTGGCGTGGGTCTTGTTCATCGTCGTCTCCACGTTCGGTGGCTCAACGCCGTTCACTTTCCCGGGAAAGTATGAACGGATTGGAGACCCAGCCAGCCGCAATTGTGCAATGCAGCATTGCGGTTGGCGCATGGCAAACGGCGACGATGATGCGCTCCCGAGGGCGCCGGCCTAGAGCGTGTCTCCCGAAAGTGGATACCGGTTTCGGGAAAAAAGACATGCTTCAACAAAGAACTAGAGCATGGCGCGAATCAGAATGATCGCGACATGCTCTAGGGTCTCTCGGGTCCAAAACGTGAATCTCAACAGACCCTAGAACCCTAGCCCGAGATCCGGTCGGCGATGGCGAGGATGCGGTGCATGTCGCGCAGGACCGGCTTCTCGATCAGCTTGCCGTCGATCACCACCAGGCCCGTATCGGCCGCCTCGAAGGCGGCAATGATCCTGCGGGCATGGTCGATCGCGGCCGCATCCGGCGTGAAGACCCGGTTGAGGGCGGCGATCTGCTTCGGGTGAATGGCGCCCTTGCCGCTGAAGCCCAGATCGCGCGCCAGACAGGCTTCGCGCTCCATGCCGTCCAGGTCTTCGAGATCCAGATAGGGCACGTCGATCACGTCCAGGCCGGCGCCGGCCGCAGCATGGACCACTCGCGAGCGCGCATAGAGCAGCGGCTCCCAGGCATTCTTGCAGCGCAGCTCCGCCGCCATATCGACGCCGCCGAAGAAAAGCGCGTCGAGACGGGCGCTGGCGCGGGCAATCTCCGAGACCGCCTCGAGGCCGGCATTGGTCTCGATGATGACATGCAGGCGGGTGTCATGGCCCCGCTCGGTCAGCAGCTCGTCGAGCCAGACGATCTCGTCCGCTCCCATCACCTTCGGCAGCATCAGGGCCGGCGGCGGCGTTTCGCTGGCCAGCACCGCTTGCACGTCGGCGAGGCCGAAGGCGGTCCTGAGGCAGTTGATCCGGACGATGCGCTCGACGCCGTCGTCGGCCTGGGGCCCGGCGAACAGCGCAAGCGCTTGGCCGCGCGCCTCGTCCTTGTCCTTCGGCGCAATGCCGTCCTCGAGCTCGACGCAGACGATGTCGGCGCCCGAGGCCAGCGCCTTCGGGAACATCTCGGGCTGGAGACCGGGCGAGAAGATGAAGCTGCGTCGCGGGCGGACCGCGCGTTCGCCTGTCGTGGTCATTCGTCCTCGCCTGCCTGAGCCCCGTAGATAGATGCGTCGTCGCCGGACCGGTCCGGCCATCGCTGCCAAATTGCTCCAATTGGAACGGGATGTCCAAGGGCCGATCCGCCCGATCCGTCGTGAGCGCTGGATCGCACACCCTCGGGTCCATTCACCGGCTTAGAAATCAACAGCTTCCACAAAGAGACACCCTCCGCCGCAAAACAAAAGCCGTGTTGTCAGGCGTCACACTTCGCCAAGCCGCTGCCCGTTTCTTAATCACGTCCTCGTGTGATCTGCGAACGTTTTCGCCGCGCCCTCGTCTTTAGGGACAGGTTCCCGGGAGCGACGGGTCCCCGGGAATGACAGGACCTTGGGTGTGATGGCCATGCGACAGCGTCGTCGCTGGCCTTGGCGTAGGAGGGGCCGTTGCGCGATCAACGCGACGCGTGTGCCACCGATCTCGGCAATGCTCATCGCGCGCAGACGGCCGCGCGGCGACGGCGCCAAGCCTCGCCAAACGCATCTCACCCCACAGAACACATGACAAGACGCCGGCGCTCCGGGGGAGCACGGAGCCGCTGCGCGACCGTCACCCGATCAGGCATCACCAACCAGCGAGGAGGAGGACATGACGGACCAATCGAACTCGGAGTTTTGCTTCAGCCGCCGAATGGCACTGCAGGGGCTGGCCGGCGGCGCCATGGTCATGACGTTTGCGCCGGGCGATGTGGTCGAGGCCGCCACCGGGGCGGCCGACCTGGCCCGCGACGTCTATCCGGAGCTGCTTGTCGCGAAGGCCTCTCAGCTTGCCGAGGGCGAGCCGCTGGCCTTCGCGTATCCGCTGAAGCAGCAGCCGAACCTGCTGGTCAGGCTCGGCGCCGAGGCGCGCCGCGGCGTCGGACCCGGTCGCGACATCGTCGCCTTCTCAACGCTTTGCCCGCACATGGGCGGTCCGCTGCGGGGCCGCTACCGCCACGACACCAAGGCGCTCGGGCCCTGCCCGATGCACTTCTCGACCTTTGACCTCACCAAGGGCGGCATCCCCGTGCACGCGCAGTCGACGCAGAACCTGCCCCAGATCGTCCTGCGCCTCGACGGCGACGACATCGTCGCCATCGGCGTGATCGGGCTGATCTACGGCCAGCGCAACAATCTCGAAGGCGGTGCCTTTGCCGACGGCGCCCGCAAGCCGGCCGGCGCCGGCCGCCGGCTCATGCGCGGCTGAAGGAGGAGACCATGACAGGACAACCCAAGAAGACCCGCCGCGAGTTCCTGACCGCGGCGCGGACCCCGTCGCTCGACACCGGCACCTACGACGTGCCGGTGGACGAGGTGCCGATCCCGCCCGCGGATGCGGACGTGCTGCCGACGGCCTGCGAATACTGCATCGTCGGATGCGCCTACAAGGTCTATCGCTGGCCGTACCACAAAGAGGGCGGCGCGGCGCCGAACGAGAACGCCTTCAAGGAGCAGTTCCCGACGGGGCCGATCTCGGGCAAATGGGTCAGCCCGAACATGCACAGCATCGTGCAGCACAAGGGCGAGCCCCATCACGTCGTGATCGTGCCGGACGGCGAGACGGCGGTGAACCGCAAGGGCAATCACTCGGTCCGGGGCGGCACGCTCGGGCTCAAGCCCTACAACCCCACACGCCCGACCGCGGAACGGCTGCAGACCCCGATGGTCCGCTCACGCGGCATGCTGCACGCCATCTCCTGGGACGACGCCACGACGATCGCCGCCGAGCTCGGCCGCTATGCCATCGACAAATGGGGCGTCGAGGCCTGGGGCATCAAGTATTACTCCTACCAGTTCTGGGAGAACACTTACGCGCTGACCAAATGGGCCTATGGCGCCGTCGGCACGCCGGCGGGCGCCGAGCACGACAAGAACACCGCGGCGAACGACGCCACGGGCGTCGACGATGCCGGCGTCGACGGCTTCTCCTACGGCTACCCGGACGTGACGGACGCCGACGTCATCATGGTGTCGGGCTCCGACCCCTACGAGAACCACACCATCCTGTTCACGGAGTGGATCGCCCCGGGCGGCGCCAAGATCATCCAGGTCAATCCGCGCAAGAGCCCGACGGCGGCCTATGCGGAACGCACCGGCGGCCTGCACCTGCAGCTCACGCCCGGCACCGACAGCGTCCTCAACAACGCCATCGCCCGCTACATCGTCGAGAAGGGCTGGGAGGACCGCGAGTTCATTACCAGATACACGGTCACCGAAGAGGATCTGGCCAAGGAGACCTCCTGGCGCCGCAAGCGCTATGGCGGCCCGTTCGAGGCGTACAAGGCGTTCCTGCTGGCGGACGACGCCTACACGATCGAGAACGCGGCCAAGATCACCGGTGTGCCGGCCGAGAAGCTGATCCTCGCGGCCGAGATGCTGGCCAAGCCCCGCGGCACGCTCAGGCCGAAGGCGTCGTTCTTCCTAGAGAAGGGCAACTACTGGTCGTTCAACTTCCCCAACACCTGTTCCTACTCGGCACTTGGGCTCCTCAACGGCGCTTCGGGCCGTCCGGGCCGCATTCTCGGCCGTCTCGGCGGACACCAGCGCGGCATGATGAAGGGCGCCGGCTATCCGATGAAGAAGTCGACCGACCTGTTCGTCGACCCCATCACCGGCGAGAAGACCAAGCACAAGAAGCCGCTGCATTTCGACCGGCACGCCATGGAGGGCAACCTCCGATACACCCATGTCATCGGCCACACCTGGGTGACGTCGATGTCGGCGGGCCAGGCGCTCAGGCAGAAGATCCACGCGCTCACGCGCGGTCATGAGAAGCAGGTCAGCAGCCTGAAGCGGGACGAAATCATCGTTCAGCTCAAGGCGCGCATGGACGCCGGCGGCATGGCGCTGGTGGTTCAGGAGACCTATCCGAACGATCTCACCGAATATGTCGACCTGGTCCTGCCCGCCGCCACCTGGGGCGAGACGGACCTGACCCGCGCGCAGGGCGAGCGCCGGCTCAGGATCTACTCCAAGTTCTACGACCCGCCGGGCTCGGCGAAGCCGGACTGGTGGATCGTCGGTCAGATCGCCACCAAGATGGGCTACAAGGGCTTCGCCTGGAAGGACGGCAACGAGGTCTTCGAAGAGGCTTCCAAGCGGTCGAAGGGCGGGCACTACGACTATACCAAGCTCATCGCGTTCGCCCGCTCCAACGGCCTTTCCGCTCACGAGCAGCTCCGCGCGCTCTCGACCACCGGCATCCAGCTTCCCGCCCGCATCGTCGACGGCAAGCTGGTCGGCACGATCCGTCTGCACGACAAGACCATCGAGGATCCGGAAAACCACAACTGGAACGTCTCCAAGCACAAGACGAAGTCGGGCAAGGCGATCTTCATGCGCGGCGACTGGCGCATCGCGGAGCCCATCTTCGAGGCGTTCAAGCCGAAGGGCGATGAGCTCTGGGTCCTGAACGGCCGGATCAACCACATCTGGCAGACCATGTATGACGACCTGCGCAAGCCCTATATCCGCGAGCGCTGGCCGATGAACTGGCTGTTCATCAACCACGCGGACGCCAAGGCCCGCGGGATCGAGAACGGCGACCTGGTCCACGTCACCAACGACGCGGTCGTCGACCAGCTCGGCGGCACCTCGAAAGGCGTGCTGTCGCTCGTGGCCTATCTCACGGACGAGGTCGCGCCCGGCGTCACCTACACCTACGCGTTCTATCCCGGGCAGAACTCCAACACCGTGGTGTCGGCGGTCACCGATCCCGTGACCGCTGTCTACAACTACAAGATCGGCAAGGGCCGGGTCGAGAAGGCGGGCGAAACGCCGCTGAAGAGCGTCGACGCCGCCATGTCCTTCATTCCACGCAGCATCGGATAAGGGGAGCTTGCGCGATGAGATTCGCATCCATTCTCCTGGTCGGCACCGCATTTCTGGCGTTCGCGGGACCGGCGGCGGCTGAGTACACGTCGCCCAAACCGGACCTTCTTGCCCGCGGCCAGGAGCTCTACGCCCGCGAGTGCGCCGTCTGCCACGGCGTCAAGGGCGAGGGGGACGGACCCGGCGCGATCTATCTGTCCCAACGGCCGCGCAACCTGACGCTCGGCGTCTTCAAGATCCGGTCGACGCCGACCGGCGAGTTCCCGACGGCGAAGGACCTGTTCGAGACCATCACGCTCGGCATTGCAGGGTCCACGGGCGCGCAGATGCCGAGCTTTGCGGCCCTGTCGGAGACGGACCGCTGGGCCCTGGTCGAGGTCGTTCGCACCTTCGCCTGGATGGACGAGGAAGGCACGCCGATCAAGGTGCCGCCGCGGCCGAAGACCGCCAACCTGGAGCTTGGCCGCAAAGTCTATGAGCGGCTGCAATGCGCCAACTGCCACGGCGTCGAGGGCCATGGCGACGGCCCCTCCTCGCTGACCATGAAGGACGACGACCGGCGGCGCATCTTCGCCGCCAGCCTGTCGACCGGCCGCTTCAAGCGGGGCGATACGCCGGAGCAAATCTGGACGCGCTTCTACACCGGTCTCGACGGCTCGCCGATGCCTGCCTACGCGGGCAAGGCCACCGATGACGAGCTGTGGGCCCTCACCGAATTCATCCTGTCCCTCAGAGCCGGAGCGACGGCTTCGAAGATGGAGAAAAAATAATGATCGACTCTCTCACCAGGCGCCAAGCTCTGCTTGCGGGCGGCGCCGTTCTTGCCCTGGGCGCGGCGGGGTGGCCGAGCCTCGGACGCGCTTATACGCCAGGCGACGTGACGGACGGGGGACGTCTGAAAGGCGTCCTCCGCTTCACCGGCGAGCCGCCCGCGGAAGACGCGATCTCGATCTCGAAGGACTCGCACATCTGCGGCCATGGCAACGTCAACCCCAACCCGCTCACGCGCGGCGCCGACGGGGCGCTGAAGGACGGCGTCGTTGCGCTCCGCAAGGTGGCGGCCGGCAAGCCTTGGGACAAGACGCTGACCGAGCCGAAGATCGTGCAGAAGAAGTGCGTGTTCCACCCCTTCGTGCAGATCGCGCCGAAGGGATCGAAGCTCACCATCGTCAACGAGGACCCGCTGCTCCACAACATCCACGCCTACGAGCAGATCGGACGGGCGCGGCGCACCTTGTTCAACATCGCCCAGCCGGCCGCCGGCCAGACCGACGTCGCGACCCTCAAGATGCGGCGGGGCTCGGTGGTGGAGATCGACTGCGACGCCCACAACTGGATGTCGGCCTGGATCTATACGGCCGACCATCCCTACCTCGCCGCGACAGGGCCCGACGGCCGCTTCGATATCGGCGACGTGCCTCCGGGAAGCTACGAGCTCGTGATGTGGCATCCGCTTCTCGGCGAGGTCACGCGCGACGTGACGCTGGCCGCCGGCGAAACACTCGACCTATCCCTGGACATGAAAGCGTGAGGAGCGCGCCAATGACCCGCATCGTTCGCAAGACAACTTTCGGCATCATCGCATTCGCGGCCCTCACGGCCCTGGCGGTGACGCCCTTTGCCATCGCTCAGAACAAGGCGCACGAGCCGCTCGCCGCGCTGCCTCCTATGCCGATCCCCAAGGACAACCCGATGACGGAGGCGAATATCGCGCTGGGCAAGCATCTGTTCTTCGATGCGCGCCTTTCGGGTGACGCATCGATCTCGTGTGCCGACTGTCACGACCCGAAGCTCGGCTGGGGCGACGGGTCGGATCTCTCCCGCGGCTACCCGGGCACCATGCACTGGCGGAACTCCCAGACCGTGGTCAATTCGGGCTATCTGACCAAGGGCTGGTTCTGGACCTCGTCCGCCGCCACGCTGGAGGCCCAGGCCCATTCGGCGATCGCAGGCGCGCTCGCCGGCAACCTGAAGAAGGCGCTGGCCGAGGAGCGCATGAAGCAGGTGCCGGAATATGTCCGCCTGTTCAAGGAGGTCTGGAACGCCGCGCCGAACTACGACCAGGCGCTGGCCTCGATCGCCGCCTATGAGCGCACCATCATCTCCGACGACAGCCCCTTCGACCGCTACATGCGCGGCGAGAAGAGCGCGCTTTCGGAAGCGGCGGTTCGCGGTATGGCGCTGTTCGAGGGCAAGGCCGGTTGTGCTGCATGCCATAGCGGTCCGTTGCTGACGGACCAGAAGTTCTACAACATCGGCCTGCCCACCAACCCGGCCTTCACCGAGACCATTCAGCGCCAGATCGCGTTCCGCGAGCGCATGCGCTCATCCGGGTTCGAGGAGAAGGACTACCTCCATCTGGATCGCGATCCGGGCCGCTATCGCAAGACCAAGAAGATCGAGGACATCGGCAAGTTTCGCACGCCGCCGCTTCGCTACATCAAATATACCGCGCCCTACATGCACAACGGCGTGTTCTTCGATCTGCGCGAGGTGGTGGAGTTCTACAACAAGGGCGGCGAGAGCGAGCCGTTCGGCAACAAGTCGGAGAAGATCAAGCCCTTGGGGCTGACGGAGGCCGAGATCACCGACCTTATCGCCTTCCTCGACAGCCTGTCCGGCAAGGAACTCGTGGTCGAGCGGCCCAAATCCCCACCCTATGGCTTGCTCAAGTTCCCGATGAAGGGACAGTGGTAGACTAGAGCGACGGGACGCGGGCGCCTGCGCGTCCGCGTCCTCCCGCTACTGCCGCCGCTCCGCCGCGAAATGCCAGTGGCGGTATTCCGGCAGGTCGTCGACCGGACGGTCTTCCAGGTAGAGCCAGTCATAGTCGCGCAGGAAGGCGTTCAGGGTCCTGCCGTCGCAGAAATAGTGAGGGTGCCGGTGGTCGCCCTCGCCGTCTTCCCAGATATAGGTGTTGGGAGAGACCTCGACGCCTGACGACGGCGCCGTGCTGCGCCGCGACAGCAGCGTGGCCTGAAACACGCCGCCGATGCGCAGCACCCGCTGCACTTCCGCCAGCGACCGCTGCACCGCGTCTTCGTCCCCATGGTGGATGACGTTGTAGGCGACGACGTAGTCGAAGCTCGCGTCGTCGAAGGGCAGCTCGGTCGACGCGGCCTCCCGCGTCGCGATCTGCAAGCCAGCCACCTCGGCGGCCCGGCCGAGGTGCTCCAGGCCGGCGCTCGCCAGATCGGTCGCCGTCGTACGGTAGCCGATACGCGCCAGCTCCAGCGCGTGGCGGCCGACCCCGCACCCCATATCGAGCGCCTGCCGATAGGCGCCGCCCTCGAACAGTCGTGTCGCAAGATCCGTCACCTCCGGCTCGGGGGCGAGCCACCCCTCGCGCCCTTCCTCGGTCGACCAGATCTCGTTCCAGGCTTCAGCGGCGGTCCCGTTGAGCATGTCTCGCCCCCTTTCAGGCAGAGGTTTCATCGACGCGCAGGATCACGCCTGCTGCAGAAGCGCCGCGACGTCCCGGCGCATGGCTGCGAGCGCCTTCTCCGGCGGCTCGCGCAGCGTGATGACGCTCTGCAGGTGCCCGAAGATCACCTCGGTGATCTTCAGCGCATTCGGCCCGGGGAAGGTGTACCAGCCGGTCATGATCGGCACCTGCGCCAGACCGGCCTTCGCCTGCGGGTTCTTCGCATAGAAGTCCGACAGCCGGTCGACCGCCAGGGCGTTGCCGGGGACGGCGCCCGTGCGCTCGACGATGATGGATTGGCCGACCGGGCCGGTCGCGAACTTCATGAACGCCCATGCGGCCTTCTGCTGCTCCGAGCTGCCGCCCGTCAGGCTCAGGAAACCGCCGCCGACCGGCACCCGGCTGTCGGGCGACGGCGCCGGCAGCCGCACCGCGCCAAGCCGGAAGCGGTCGCCGATGGTCCGCTGGTAGTTGCCCAGGCGACGGGACGAGGTGAAGAACATACCGACGCCGCCGGAGACGAACATCTGGTCGGCCTGCTTGCGGGTCATGTCGACCTGGCCCGCCTTGCCGAACCCCTGAACGATCTCCATGGCCTTACGGCCGGGGTCCCGATCGAACGCGATCTCCTTGTCGCCCTCGGACATCATGCGCCCGCCCAGAGAGAACAGCAGCGCCTGGAACATCCAGTTCCCGTCGGCCGTATAGTCGAAGAAGGAGCCCATCTTGCCGTCTCCGAGAGCGGACACCTTCGCGGCCGCGGCGACGACGGCGTCCCAGCTCCGGTTCAGCTCTTCGACCTCGACCTCGGCCTGCTCGAGCAGGTCCCGGTTGTAGAAGATCACCGGGTTCGAGATGGCCAGCGGCAGGCCCAACTGCTGCCCTTCGAGCTCGGCCATGCTCATCATCGCCTCGCCATAGCCCAGCGCGTCCCAGTTCTTTTCCGAGGCGATCAGGTCGTTCAAGGGGACCGCGGCCTTGCGCTCGGCCACCAGCCGAAGGCGGTTGTAGGACTGCACGGCCAGGTCCGGCGCACGCCCGGTGCGCAGATCGAGGACCGTACGCTGCAATTGATCGTCCCAGCTCTGCGCTGGCGCCTGCGTCTCCACGGCGATGTCCGGATGCGCCGTCTTGAAGGCATCGACGATGGCCTGGACCGTGGCCGGGAAACCTCCCCCTCCGCGGAAGGAAAGCCCGACGCGGCGGGCACTCTGCGCATGTGCGAAGCTGAGCCCGTAGGCCAGGTTCGCCATCGTGGCGGCTGACAATGCCAAAAAGGTTCGGCGCTTCACGATATCCTCCTGAAACTGGGCAAGCGGTAGGTCGGGCTGTCGGCAGCCAAGCGTTCCCGGCACCGACAGCCCCGCCATATGCCCGAACAGTGTTTCAGATTTTTGACGTAGACACGGAACATGGTTCCAGCCATGGTGCCACGCCACAGAACGGGGATTTCGCCGGTGCTGAAGCTCATACATCTCACGGACCTCCACTTCACGCCGCCGGGGGTCGATCACCTGGAATGCGAGCCGCGCCAGCGATTGGAACAGGCCATCGAGAGCATCAATGCCGAGCACGGCGATGCGGCCTTCGTGGTCATCACAGGGGATCTGGCGGCCCTGGGCCAAGCCGCGGCCTACGAAGACCTGAAGGACTGCCTGAGCGCCTTGCGCGTTCCCTACAGGCTGTGCCTTGGCAATGGCGACCATCGCACGCGGTTCCGGGAGACGTTTCCCGAGATAGAGGTCGACGAGAACGGCTTCGTTCAGTCGGTGGTGGAGACGGCGGCCGGACGCCTGATCCTGCTGGATACGCTCTGCCAGGGCGTGCATTGGGGCGAGCTCTGCGCGCTTCGTCTCGCTTGGCTCTCCCGCCAGCTCGAGGCAAGCGGCAGCTCGCCGCTGTTCCTCTTCATGCACCACCCTCCCTTTCCCATAGGCATCGACCTCCTGGACGGCCTACGTCTCCGGGATGCGGATCGGCTGGCGGCTCTGCTGGAGGGCAGGACCGTGAGGCACATCTTCCTCGGCCACGCGCATCGTCCGGTGGCGGGATCCTGGCGTGGCATTCCTTTCTCGATCCTGCGCAGCACCGTCTCCCAGTTCGCGCTCCGCCTGGGCAACGCTCGGCCCGCAAGATGCTACGAGCCACCTTTCTATGCAGTTACTTTGTTGAGCAAGGATGACGTGATCGTGCATTTCCACGATTACAGCTACGATGGGCCGGTGGTTGCATACGAGCCGGTCCCGGATATCGTGGTCGACGACGAAGCGACGGCGGCGGATTTTCAGAAGCAGAGAAAAAGTCCTCGTTAGGCCAAGCAGCACCAGCAATCGTATTAGTGCCGAAGTCACACCTCTAGCCATTCCATCACATCTTGTGAATGACTTTTAATCTACGATACTCAATATTATACTATATTTTTCTCGACATGAGCATACATGGATCCATTAGCTGAATGGATGGGGTCAGCCGCACCAGCACCAAGGAAAATCTGCGACTGCCCAGCCGGCAGACTCGTTGACTTGCCAATGAAATCACGCCCTTCGACGCGGCGGATGGCGCCGCAGCGCTCTGCGCGCCGCCAAAAAAACAGTGCCCAAACAGGCGCCAACCCGCCCCTCCTAATACATCGGCTTTAGACGCGAATATCCAACTTAGCTTAGACTTGACTATGACGATCCGCCGCTGTTAGGCTCTGCAACAGAACTTTCAATTCTATGGAACAAAAGGGCGAGTTTTCAGGCGCGCGAGTGCTTGGAAAAGCCATGCCCGACTAAATCTGCCTGAACGTTCCAGCGAGACAACCTGGCTCGAAGGAAGAACGTTTGCAGAGCACGTCTTCCTCGAGCACGTAACAAGCGGGAGACCGTTAGTGAGACATTTCGATCTGGGGGGCAACAAAACAGATCTTGCATACGAAAAAATCAAGGAACTGGTCGTCAACCTTCAAGTCAAGCCGGGAGAACAGCTACAGATCACAGAGCTATCCGAGCATCTGGCCGTCAGCGTCACGCCGGTGCGCGAAGCCCTGACCCGCCTTCATGCCGAGGGCTTGATCATGATGATCTCGAAGCGCGGCTTCTTCTCCAGAAACATCGACGTTCGCGATCTTCACGATCTCTACGAGCTGGCCTTCGTGATTCTCAAGCACTCGATCAAACGCGGCATCCAATCGTCCGAGTGCAACGGCATCTTCGAAGAGTTCGACTTCGACAGCGGCGGGTGGCCGCCCGACGCCCTGAACCCGAAGTCGCGCGTGCAGCGATACGCCAAGCAGCTCGAAACGTTCT
Organism: Hyphomicrobiales bacterium; assembly: GCA_022361215.1. Taxonomy (GTDB): domain Bacteria; phylum Pseudomonadota; class Alphaproteobacteria; order Rhizobiales; family Methyloligellaceae; genus JAKSBI01. Next base: position 19,490 of record JAKSBI010000846.1, read on the forward strand.
ATGAGAGCATCGTGCAGCTATCGGGCAACGCCGCGATGATCGCAGCCGTGAAGTCGTTCAACGACAGAAGCCATTTCATTCGGCTGGCGGACCTGAGCATCGAGGAGAATTTTCAGCTCATCCTCGCAGACATGGCGGAGCTTGTGACGCTTCTGGCCGCCAGAGACGCCAACGAGGCGGTTGCAAACCTGCGCCGGCAAACCAAGGCAAAGCTCATTCGCCTTCCGGCCCTGGCGCGGGATTGCCTGGCCAGCGCCTATCTGTCTCAGGTGTCGGACGACCCGGCCGCAGATCTTCCGGCGAGACCGGTCAATGTGAGCTAGGCGGATCGCTCGACTCAGTCGTCGCGAGGGCGGTTCTCGACCGCCCTCGTGCCGTCAAGACCGGGACAGCCACCGAAGCGAAGAACATTATATCGATAAAAATACCCGAATAAATACATATTGAAATAGATTCTTCAACTTATACACTTGTTTTTGCGTTCGATTATCAGTATTCGGAGCAAAATTTGAGATAGCCGCAAGCAAATCGAAGATGCCGGAACGGGCGTCGTCGCCCCCCTGACGGAAATCGGGGCCGTGCGTCCCGGGCGTCGGACGCGACGCAATCGCCGAAGACCAGGGCTCGCCCCGGCACAGGCAGCAGGAACGGCACCTCGTGCTGCCGGGCCGAGGCATCTCGAAGAGCAGCCGGTTACGGGAGACACATCATGCTGGCCCAACGAATGTCCTTGCTGTCCGGCTCAGGCACGGCCGCGGCGCGCGAAGCAACCAAGGCGGCCGCTGCGGCCGGCCGCCAGATCATCGACCTCGCGACCGGCGAGGTCGCATCCCCGCCGCCGCCGACGGTCCGGTCGGGCGCGATCGCGGCAGTAGAGGACGGCAGGAACCGCTATACGGAGTCCATCGGCATCCGGCCTCTGCGCGAGGCGGTCGCAGGCAAGATCTCCGTGGAGACCGGCCAGCCCTGGGAGGCGGACGAGATTGCGATCACGGCCGGCGCGAAGCAGGGACTCCTGGACGCCGCCCTCGCGCTGCTGAACCCCGGAGACGAGGTCATTATCGTGCAGCCCTGCTGGCCGACCTTCCCGGCGCAGGTGCTGCTGGCCGGGGCGAAGCCCGTCTTCGTCCAGGCCGAGGCGCCCACATACGTGCCAAGACTGGGCGCCATTCGCGCGGCGGTCACGCCATCGACCAAAGCGATCGTCGTGAACTCGCCCAACAACCCGACCGGCGCCGTGTACGACCGCACGACGCTGTTCGATATTGCCGATCTGGCCGTAACCTACGACCTCTGGATCATCTCCGACGAATGCTATTCGGGGTTCGTCTTCACGGGCCAGCAGCATCAGTCCATGGCAAGCGTTCATCCCGGTGCGCGATCCCGCACCGTCGTCGTCAATGCGTTCTCCAAGCAGCTTGCCATGACGGGCTGGCGGCTTGGATATCTTGCCGCCCCGCGAGAGCTGATTGCCGCCTCGAAGACGCTTCAGAGCCACACCACGTCGAACCCGAACGTGATCGCGCAATATGCCGCCCTGCATCATCTCCAGACCGGGGACGGCAGCTTCGAGCACGAGATGCATGCGATGGTGAATGCCAACAGGGCGGCCGGGCTGAAGATCCTGTCCGGGCTGGCCGTCGCGCCGCCACCGCCGGCGCAGGGCACGTTCTTCTTCTACCTGGATCTGTCGTCTTTGCTGGCCGCCCTGTCGCGGGACGGCACCGCCGCGACCGGCGACGACATATCCCGCATCCTTCTGGAGCAGGCCGATGTCGGCAGCGTCGCCGGCGGCAGCTTCGGCGATCCCAACGGCCTGCGCCTGTCGTTCGGGGTTCCGCGCGACCAGCTCGAGCCCGGCCTGACGCGCGTGGTCGAGACGCTGAACGCCCTGGACGGAGACCGGACCGCGGCCTGCTGTGCTCCGCAACCGGAGCCGATCGCCCAGCACTGAGGCGGTCCGGCGTCCAGGGCTTGCCGGCGCGGCGCCATGGGAGGCGAGGAGCTGCGTCCCGAGGCTCCGAACCGCGCCGGCAACCCAGGCGCGCGCCACGGATCCGACGACGCAATCCCGGCAAGGAGACCAGTCCATGCTTCGATACCTTCGCGACGCCGCCAACATGATCACGGCCGCCGGCTATCTGTTCTGCGCCTTGGGGCTCTATCTCGCCTTGAACGGCCGGCCGGAGCTCGGGATCGCCGCGGTCTTGTGGGCGTGGTTTCTCGATCACTGGGACGGAGAGGTGGCGCGGAGGACGCAGCATGCCAGGCCCGAGGACGTGGCGCGGTTCGGAAAGAGCTTCGACGGGTTCTGCGACCTGATCCACGGCGTCCTGTTCCCCGCAACCGTCGTGCTTGTGATCAGCGACGGCTGGATCCTGTCGCTGCTCACGGTCGCCGCCCTGGTGCTGCTCGGCTCCGTTCGCCTGAGCTATTTCAGCGTGGCCGGATTGACGGAGACGCACAGATTCAGCGGGCTGCCGGTGTCCTACGAGATGCCGTTGCTTGCGGTCCTGTTTCTGGCGCGCCCCGCGATACCCGAGGAGAGCTTCATCGTTGTCGTCAACGTGGCGCTTCTTGTGCTTGCCGGACTGCACGTCAGCACCATCCAGGTGCCGGCCATCCGCGGCGCGGCGGTGCCGATTGCGACGGTTCTGGCGATCTGCGGCTCTGCTCTGCTGGCCGCGGCCGACCGAGGCTACTTCTCCTGAGTCGGATCTATTGCGGCGACGGTGCCAGGTGCCGGGCGAACCAGTCCTGGGTCGCCGCGCTTGCCGCCTTGAACTCACGCACGTAAGCCGCGTAGTGGCCGCCGCGGATCATCACCAGATGCTTGGGCTGGCGCGCCCGCTCGTAGGCCTCGAGCTGCAAGTCGGTGAGGCAGCGGGTGTCCCGATCGGCCACCACCATCAGCAGCGGCGTCGGCGCGACGCGGTGCACGTAGTCGCCCGGCTCGAACTCCATCATCATGTCGTGGGAGAGGACCGAGATCCTGTTCGTCCAGGTGCCCTCCGGGTCGACGTCCTTGTACCAATCGACGGTCTCCTGGACGGTCGTATGCTGCCGGTACTGCGTCCCGTCGCCGCGCATTTCCGCCTGCCGGGCCTCGTGGAACGTCGCGAGGTGGCTCTCGAGATTCGCCTCGCCGACATGGCGGCGCGCCATGGCGGAGCCGCTGATCAGCGGGCCGACGGCGACGACGCAGGCAACGCGCCGGTCGACGGCGGCAACCATCAACGCCGTGCCGCCCGAGTAGCTCGTCCCCCAGAGCCCGATGCGGCCGGGGTCGACCTCGGGGAGCGTGGAGGCGAATGTGATGGCGTCCCGGATGTCGTGCATCTGCTGGAAGGGGTCGGTCTCGCAGCGCGGCTCGCCCCCGCTTCGGCCCCAGCAGCGATGGTCGTAAGCGAGGACGACGAAGCCCCGCTCGGCCAGGTCCTCGGCGAACCAGGCCAGCCCATGCTCGATCTGGACCGTGAGGCCGTGGGTCATGACCACGCAAGGGTTCCGCTTCGCCGGCCCGTCGGGATGGAACAGCCAGCCGCCGAGCTCGGTGCCGTCGCGGGCCTGAAAGCGGATGTCGGCCCTCGTCCCCATCCGGCTCGTCACGGCCGCAGCGCCGTCACTTGACGCTCCCCGTGGCAATGCCCTCGACGAACCAGCGCTGCGCGACCAGGAAGGCGATGATCAGCGGCGCGACGACGAGGGTCGCCCCCGCCATGAGGGGGCCGTAGTCGGAGCCGGCCTCCTCGTCCTTGAAGGCCATGATGCCGAGCGGAGGCGGCATCAGCTCCTCGGACCGGACCGCGATCAGCGGCCAGAAAAGATCGTTCCAGTGCGACACCACGGAAAAGATCCCAAAGGCCGCGATCGCCGGCCAGGCGATGGGCACCATCACGCGCCAGATGATGCCGAACTCCGACAGACCGTCGAGGCGGGCCGCATAAATCAGATCGTCCGGCACCGTCTTGAAGAACTGCCGAAACAGGAAGATCCCAAACGGCGAGACGATGAAAGGAAACACAAGTGCCGCGTAAGTATTCAGGATCCCGATCTGATAGGCAAGGATGAACAGCGGCAAAGCCAGTACTTGATGCGGGATGAGAAGCCCGATCAGCACCAGCGCGAACAGCGCGTCGCGTCCGCGGAAGGAGAGCTTGGCCAGCGCGTAGGCGGCCGGGGCGCAGACCAGGATCTGCAAGGCCAGGATCGCCCCGCAGACGATCACGCCGTTCAGCATGAACCTCGGCAGCGGCGCGGCGGTGAGCGCCTTCGTATAGTTCTCGATGGCATGCCACTGCACCGGCAGGAGCGAGAAGCTCGATTGAAAGATCTCGCCGGGCGGCTTCAGCGACAGGCTGACCATCCACACGAAGGGAAGCAGCATCAACGCCCCGCTGAGAAGCAGTATCAAGTGGCGCAGCAGACCGTGGGGAGAGACCGGGCGCAGGCGGCTCATGTGTAATGCACTCTCTTGTCCAGGACCTTCGCCTGCAGCAGGGTCAGCGTCACGACGATGACCAGGAAAACGATGGTGACCGCCGCCCCATAGCCCGTGCGCAGGAACTGGAAGCTCTCCACGTAAAGCGTGTGGAGCAGCACCTCGGAGGCGTTGCCGGGACGGCCCTGGGTCAGGATCTTCACCGTGTCGAAGACCTCGAAGGCCCTGAGCGCCGTGACGATGACGACGAACATGGAGACCGGGCCGAGAAGCGGGAGCGTGACGGCCATGAAGCGATCGAGCATGCCATCGGCGCCGTCGATCTCGGCGGCGTCGTAAAGGTCCCTCGGTATGGCCGTCAGACCCGCCAGGAAAAGGACCATCGCAAAGCCGAGATTCTGCCAGACGCCGATGGCGGCCAGCACCGGCAGCACCGTGCTCTCGTCTCGCAGCCAGTTGGCGGTGGGCAGGCCCAGGCTCTCCAGAGTCTCGTTCACCAGGCCGATGGTCGGGTGCAGCAGCGCCTCCCAGGCGATCGCCATGGCGGCGAGGGTCGCCATGTAGGGGACAAAATGAACCGCCCGGTAGAAGGCGCGCAGGCTGGTGCCGCTTTCGATGAGGAGCGCGATGGCGAGGCCCAGGACCAGCGTCGATGGGACCACGATCAGGACGTAGACCACCGTGTTGAAAAGGGAGGCGCGAAAGACCGGATCGCCGACCAGCTCCGCGAAGTTCTGCAGGCCGACATAGGACAGCGTGTCCGCCCCGAACTGCCAGTCCGTGGCCGCGATGACGAACACCGCCAGGGTCGGCAGGATGAACAGCACGAGCAGGAGCGCCACGGCCGGCGCGATGATGACATAGGCCGCCAGGGCGTCGGCGACGAAGATGGCGCGCTTCGGGCGCGAGCGCCCGACGGCGAGCCCGTCCGCAGTGGCCGTGGCCATCAGGCGGACCTGCGCAGCTCGGCGACGGTCGCGCGCTCGTGCCGGATGCGCCGGCCCTCGGCATCGAAGGCGACCATGCGCGCCGGGTCCACGCCGAGATGCACCGTTTGCCCGAGCTGGATCTCCGGTGCGCGTTCCGCAGGCAGACGCGCCACAATGGGCTCGCGCGCCCCCGGACCGTCCAGATGGATAAAGAGATCGGAGCCCATATGTTCGACCAGCCGGACGCTGCCCGTCACGATGCCGCGCCCGGCATGCTTGGCGAGATAGAACGCCTCCGGCCGAATGCCGATGGCGACCGCGGTCTCAGGCGCCAGCGTCGGCGCGGCGGCCAGGCGGAAGGTCGTGCCCGCGGCCGCGATCCGGCCCTTGTCGCCGACCAGCCCCTCGAGCATGTTGATCTTGGGCGAGCCGACGAACTCGGCGACCTGGCGGTTGGCCGGGTCCGCGTAGATCTCCTGAGGCGGCGCGACCTGAAGCACCTCGCCGTCGAACATGACCGCTACTCGGTCTGACATGGTCATCGCTTCCGCCTGGTCGTGCGTCACATAGATGAACGTCGCGTCCAGCCGCCGGTGCAGCTCCTTGATCTCGGCGCGCATCTGCACGCGCAGCTTGGCGTCCAGGTTGGACAGTGGCTCGTCCATCAGGAACACGGCCGGATGGCGCACCATGGCGCGGCCGGCCGCCACCCGCTGGCGCTGGCCGCCCGAGAGCTGTCCCGGCTTGCGGTGCAGCAGGTGCTCGATCTCCAGCGCCCGCGCGGTCTGCTGCACCTCGCGGTCGATCTCCTCGAGCGCCGCCTTCCGGCCCGGCACGAAGCGGCCGAGCAGCGGCAGTCGCTGCGCCAGGCTCAGCCGGCGCATGCGCAGGGGCAGGGCGATGTTCTGGCCGGCCGTCATGTGCGGATAGAGCGCGTAGGACTGAAAGACCATGGCCACGTCGCGAAGCTTGGCCCGCAGCCCGTCGACGATCCGCCCGCCGATCGAGATGGACCCGCCGTCCTGGCGCTCCAGGCCGGCGATCACGCGCAGCAAGGTGCTCTTGCCGCAGCCCGACGGCCCGAGCAGCGTCAGGAACTCGCCCGCGCCGATATCGAGAGAGACGCCCTTAAGCACCTCGGTGGAGCCGAACACCTTGGTTACGGCCTCGATGGAGACACCCTGCCGCTGCGGATCAAGCATGGCCCTGCTCCCAGAGGGCCTGCATCCGCGCATCGAAATCGGCGCGGGACAGGGGCTCTCGCCAACGGGCGCTTTCCGGCTTTATCGGCGCCGACCATCGGGCGGTCTCTCGCCCGAAGACGTCCAGGGAAAGCTGCCCGTCGCCGGCAAGCTCCAATGCCGCCCATGTCTCGGAGGGCTGGGCCGCCGTCGAAAGGAAGGTATCGGTCAGCGCCGCCAGTGTCCGATAGTGAACGCCGTCGATCGTGCTGCCGGCGTTCCAGTGCACATGCCCGGTCAGCACCAGCACGACCTTCCCGCTCCGCTCGATCTCCCGCCGCGCCTCGGCCGCATTGGCGTAGCTCGCCAGTTCGGGGCAGTTCTGAAAGTAGTAGTTGCCGACCATGGAATGCTCGTCGATCGGCACGTGCAGGAAGAGGACGGCAGGATAGCTCGCGGCCTCGAGCGCGGCGCGGAGCCAGGCGAGATCGGGGGCGCTGAGACGCAGCCCCTCCTGCAGCGACAGGGTGCAGCCCGGCCGCCAGAAGATCAGGGTCCAGCCCTTCACCCGGCGCACTTCCGATTGGGCCGAGCACCCGAGCGCGGCGGCGACCTCATCGGCGTCCAGGAACTTCAGCTCGTTGTTGCCGAAGAGCGGCACCGCCGGCGCATCCAGGCGGCTGAGCGACGTCCCCACTTCGCCGAGCCAATGACGGTCGTGCTCCGGGTCCGTTGCGTTCACGTTGTCGCCAAGCGTGACGAACAGGTCCAGAGCCCTGTCGTTGGCCTGACGCACCACGTTGTCGAGCAGCGCGATCGCCTCCCCGCTCTTGATGTTCGAACGCTGGTTTCCGGCATGGATGTCCGTCACCAGGCCAACTCTGAGTGTCTCCATGGCAGGCTCCCTCTGCGCAGTGTTCCGACTGACTTGGCTGCCGGTGCAGCGAACGCTTACCGCCCCGGGACCGCGAAAAAGCGCGATTCCAGAACGTCGTCTGCTCGGCTTAGGCCGACCGGATGCAAGGCGCTTGCATCGCGGACCGTCTGTGGTGTGACGCCGACCCTGCTCGGCCGGTCTTTGGCAGGTCTTTGTTTCGATGGCGCGCAGAGCGCGGTCGTCGCGGCCGGTGCCGCCGATCTCACCGCGAAAATGCGCATTCCCGTCTCCTCAACACGTGTGCTTGGCTCCCCGGTTGGGCGCGCCTCGACAGCCGCTGCGGCGCAGCGACGGCCGGGCCCTTGCAGCGCCATCGGCCATGCCTAAAAAAATATTGTTTCATATATGCGACAGTGCACGAGAATTTAGTTTCATGCCCACAGCTTGCCCGAGCCGGCCGGTCCGGCTCGGGCAACCCGGCCTTTCAGCGGGGCTGCCAGCGCCAGGTGTGGAGCGCCGTCAGGCAGAGCGCGAAGCTGACCGTCGAGAGCCCGACAGCGACTTGGAGAGATGCTATCGGGCCTGACACCGCCATCATCTGGGCGAAGGCGAACGGGGCGGCGGCGCTCATGATGCTGAACGGGAGGGTCAGCCAGCCATGGCCCGCGCCATAGATCTGCGAGCCGAAAAGCGCGAGCGGAACGGAGGCGCGCGCGATGGCCATGAGGCCGTTGGACACGGCACAGACGATGGCGAACATCGCTGCGCCGACCGGGCCCTGCGCCACCAGCACGACCAGCAGGCCCGGGACCTGTAACGCGCAGGAGATCAGGAGCGTGACTGTCGCGGGATAGCGCCCCGACAGCAGAACCTCCACCAGCCGGGTCAGCATTTGGACGATGCCGGCCAAAGCCATGATCGTCACGGCGGCGCTGCGCTCGATCCCCAGGCTCTCGTAGAGGGCGATGAAGTTGAGCGCCAAGCCGTTGGCGATGAAGACGTGCAACGCAAACACCGCCGAAAGACACAAGGCCACCACCCGCTGCCGACGCCCCTGGAGAGCCGGCTCGACCGCGGCGTCGCGCCGGTGCCGGCTGCCGGCGCGCTTGGGAAGGACGGCCAGGAGGATCGGCAGCGAGACCGCCAGATGAAGGGCGGCATAGAGGAGGAAGGTGACGCGCCAGCCGAACGCCTCGTCCAGCAGATAGGTGGTCGGATAGAAGACGGTGATGGCAGAGCCGCTGAAGAGCGTGAGGCTCGAGACCGCTTGGCGGGACCGCGTGCCGGCGAGCTGCGACAGGGCCGGATAGCAGCCGTTGGAGAGGATCAGCGGCGCCGAGACGCCCAGCACGATCCAGGCGGCCCAAAATGCGAGCCGGTCGGCGGCGAGCGCCAGGATGGCGAGGCCGAGGCTCGTCATCACGGTGCCGGCCGCCATCGGCACCCGCCCGCCATAGCGGTCCACGAGATCTCCCAGCCACGGCCCCGCGAAGGCGTTGATCAGCAGCATGATGGTGATCCCGAGGAACACCGTCTCGGGCCGGATGCCGAAGGCCTGGCCGACGGGCGCCGCAACCACCGGCAGGGCAAAGAAAACCGTACCCCAGCCGATCAGCTGGGTGACGCCCAGGCCGCAGGTCGCGCGTATGAGGTGAACCCTTGGTGCGCCGGAGCCGGCGGCTGTATCGGCAACCATGCTCTCGTTTCCGAACCAGGCCGAAGCGAAACCCAGCGGCCTCTCACACCCAAGCACCGCGCAATATTCTCATGGTTTCAGAATATATCTCACTATATATATCTGGATTTTATTGGCGCACACATGCTTCATTGAATTCTAAATTTCCATTATTTATTTGAAAAATAGGGCTCTAGCACAAAAAATCACAAGCATCAGCGAGCAGAGAATTGGTTTGGCGTTGTGATGCTGCAGTCCTGGCCGGCAGTTGGCGGAAGGCGTCTACGAAGCGCTGTCTGGAGCGAATCAGCCGGAATCGTGTTCCATACAGGCTTCACAGAAGGGAAATACTGTGTTGGTTTTGGATTCGGCAGATCACCGATCATGAGACAGGATTTGCACCGCATCGATCACGTTCCGCCCGACAGGCGCCGCAAGCTGACGCTGCCCGGCGGGGCTCGGCTCGCCCTTTGCGTCTTTCCGAACCTGGAACACTACGAATTCATGCCGGCCCGGCTTGGACCGAGAGACCCCTGGCCCCGGACCCCTCATCCCGACGTCCTCGGCTACGGGGTCCGCGACTATGGCAATCGCGTCGGCGCCTGGCGCCTGTTTCGCGTCTTCGACCGGCTGGGGATGCGCTGCACGGCCTGCTTCAGCGCGGCCGCGTTCGAGCATTTCCCCGAGATCCTGGAGGCCTGCGAGCAACGCCAATGGGACTATATGGGTCACGGGGTCTACAACACGCGCTACCACTGGAACCTGTCGGAGGACGAGGAGCGCATCCAGATCAAGGATTGCGTCGAGACCTTTCGCCGCCTCACCGGCCGGCAGCTCTTGGGCTGGTTCTCACCCTCGGCGACCTACACCTCGCGCACGCCGGATCTCGTGGCCGAGGCGGGCATCCGCTATATCTGCGACTTCCACTTCGACGACGAGCCGGTCCCGGTGCGGGTTTCGGGAGGGCGCCGTCTCGTGTCCCTGCCCTATCAGATGGACCTGAACGATTCGACGCTCTATCGGGCATCCGACGAAGGCGCCGAGTTCCTGCAAACCGCCCGCGACATGTTCGATACGCTCTATGCCGAGGGCGCCGAGAGCGGACGGATCATGACGCTGGCCGTGCACCCTTTCATCATGGGCCGCCCGCATCGCGTGCGCTATCTCGAAGCCGCGCTGGATTACATCGTCTCCCATGATGGCGTCTGGGTCGCCACCGGCCGCGAGCTCGTCGACTGGTACGACGCGCAGCTTCGCGAGCCCGCCGGCGCCGCCCACGGCAACTGACAACCGGGATATCTGAAAGATGGATGCAGACGTTCGGCGCGAACGGGGCATGGATCACAGTCTCTATGCCTATGAGACCGACGCGCAACGGCCCGCATGGGTCCTGCCGTCGCAGAAGAAGATCGCCTTTTTCGCGCTTCTTTACATCGAGCACTGGGAGCTGGATCCGCCGCCCGGCGCCTATCGCGATCCGCGGTTCCGGGGGGCTTACGGCGATTTCGCGCCGGACTACTGGACCTGGAGCTACCGGCTCTACGGCAACCGGGTCGGTGTCCACCGTGTTCTGAGGCTTCTGGACCGCTTCGAGATCCCGACCACCGTGGCCTTCAATTCCATGGCGCTCGATCTCTATCCGGAGCTGGTCGACGCAGTTCGGGCGCGTCCCGGATGGGAGGCGGTCGCCCATGGCGTAGCGGCCACGCGGATGATCACCGCCAGGATGTCGGAGGACGAGGAGCGCGCGCATATTCTGAGGGCGCGGGACACCATGACCGCCGCCACCGGAGAGCCGCCGCGCGGCTGGGTCGGCCAGGACTATGGGGTGACGGAACGGACATCCCGGCTGCTGGCGGATGCGGGCTTCGGCTATACGCTGGACTGGCCGAACGACGAACGGCCCTACACCCAGCTTTCCGACGGTCGTCTTCTGGCCATCCCGAGCCAGCCGGACTGGGACGATGTCCAGACGCTTTGGCTCCGACGGGTGCCGGTAACGCGCTATCCGGATCTGGTGGCCGAGGCCGCCGATGAGCTCGCGGACGGACGGCCCGAAGGGCGCCTGCTGGGCCTCGGCCTGCACCCCTGGATGATCGGCGCGCCCCATCGCATCGTTTATCTTAGACGCGCCCTTGCGCGCCTGCGCGAACGGGACGATGTCTGGTTTGCGACCGCCGGGGCTATCGCCGATCAGTTTCGCAGTCAGATGTCAGAGACTTAGGGAGGGCCGCCCGTGGCGGATGTTCCGATAAGCGAGACCAGTCCACACCGGCCGTTCCAGGCCTTGCCATTGGTGCGCGCGCATCTGCCGACTCTGCCGCACGCGCTGCAGAGGATCGGCAAGTACGTTCTCGAGAACCCCGATCTCGTGGTCAGCCAGACCGCGCATCAGCTCGGCCTGGTGACGAGCAGCGGGCCGGCCAGCATCGTGCGCTTCTGCCGCGCGATCGGGTTCACGGGGCTGCAGGAGTTCAGGCTGGCCCTGGCCGGCGATCTGGCCGCGCAACGCTTCGCCATCTCGGAGGAGAACGACGATACGCCCGCCAGCAGGCGCATTACCGACGCACTGGCGGAGCGTGCCATCCGCGGCGTTCGGGAGACGCAGTCGATCATGGACCAGGGCGCGGTCGAACGGCTCGCCGACGCCCTGCTCGCCGCACGGCGCATCGACGTCTACGGCGCGGCCGTCTCCGGCCTGGTGGGGCAGCATCTGGCATTTCGCCTCCTGCGGGTCGGCTTGCCGGCCCATGCCATCGTCGACTCGACATACGCCGCCTATGTGGCGAACGGCCTCGGCCCCGACTGCGTGGCGATCGCGATCACGGAGTCCGGCATGACCGAGATCACGGTCGAGGCCTTGAGCCGGGCGAAGGCGGCAGGTGCCAAGACGGCGGTGGTGACCCATCGCCAAGACGGCCCGATCGTGAAGCATGCCGACGAGGTGCTGCTGACCGCCGCCGTCGACTCGCCCGTCACAGGAACGAAGTCCGTCATCGCCTTTACGAATCTGATCGCGATCGAAGTGCTCGCATCCGTGCTGACACTCAAGCTCGGGCTCCCCGACGACGCTGCCACCGACTGACGTCCGCACCGACGGCGGTCCAGTCCGCAGGCATGGAATAACATTCCATATACCTGTCTCATTTCTGCAATGTCGTTCTGATAGCCGTCGCCCGGTCGCGAGCCCCTCGACCTTGCCGGCGGTCTCGCCGGAACCCAGGGCAATGTCCTGCACCGCTCCGGCGAGGTCGGCAGCCGAAATGCGGGGCATCGTGCGACGTGAACCGCGATGCAAATGGATGAAGATGAAGGGGAGCACCATGCGGGCACCAACGATCTGCTGTCTGGCTTTCGGAGCGGGCCTGTTCGCCGGCGGCGCGCAGGCCGGCACGACGCTGGACGTCGTCTACGCCTTTCCCAACAACTACAAGAAAGTTCAGGAAGAGATCGCCTCGAGATTCGAGACGGCCAATCCGGGCATCAAGATCAAATACAGGAGCCCGGCAACCAACTATGACACGGCGCTCGCGCAGGTCCTGCGCGAGTCGATCATCGGTGAAACGCCCGACGTGTTCTTCACCGGCGGCAACTACATGCGGGTGCTGGCCGACCAGAAGCTGGCGGTGCCGCTCGACACCTTCGTCGAGAGCCCCGGACAGTGGCAGGAGATGGGCTATCTGGACTCCATGCTGTCGCTCGGCCGGCTGAACGGCAAGATCTACGGACTGCCGTTCGCGACATCCATCCCGGTGCTCTACGTCAATCTGGACATCGTCAAGAAGGCCGGCGGCTCGGTCGAGAAACTGCCGCAGGACTGGGGCGAGCTGGCGCGCTTCGGACAGCAGATGAGCAAGCAGGGCGAGGACGTCATCGGCTTCTATCACGACTACGCCGGGGCCGGGAATTTCAACTTCCAGGTCCTGCTGAACAGCAATGGCGGCGTCATGGGGTCTGAGGACGGCTGCACCGTCGCCTTCAACGGCCCCGAGGGCATGCGCGCCCTGCAGACCCTGGAGATGTTCGTCGAACGCGGCATGCCGAAATACTCCCAGAACCAGATCCGCCAGGCTTTCGCCGCGGGCAATGTCGGCATCTGGATGAGCTCGACGTCGAAGATCGCCCAGATGGAGAAGGCCTCGGCCGGGACGTTCGGGTTCAGGGTCCTGCCCTACCCCCTGCCGACGAAGCAGGGGCGGCTTCCCGCCGGCGGCGCCATTGCCGTGATGACGACCAAGGACGCGAAGAAGCAGGCCGCAGCCTGGAAGTTCATCGCCTTCGCCACCGGCCCCATCGGGCAGACGCTGGTGGCGGAATACACAGGCTATATGCCGAACAACAAGAAGGCGGTCGACGACCCGAAGCTGCTTGGCCGCTTCTACGAGAAGAACCCGAACAAGCTCGTCGGCGTACAGCAGATGCCGGTCCTGACCGGATGGTACAACTGGGCCGGCAAGAACAGCGTCAAGATCGTGGACGTCATCCAGAAGCACGTCGACAGCGTCGCTTTCGGCAAGCGGAAGGCGAAGGACGTCATGCCGGAGATGGCGGAAGACGTGCAAAAGCTGCTCGCGAAGGCGTGCAGCAGCTAACCGATTGAAGATGGGTGGTGGGTCGCCGGCGCGGTCGTCGGCGACCCCTCCCTGGCCGCAAGCGGTCCTATGCCATGGCGTCCGGCCACTGGCGGCCCACGACCGCCAGGCAGTCGCCGCATTCGGTCCGCGCGGGAAAACGCCGGCAGAGCAGAATGCCGTCGTGCTGGATCTTCACCACGGTCGCGTCCTCCCAGGGCGCGTCCGTCCTGTGAATGGCCCCGGCGGCCTGGCCGGCCTCGACCCGGTCGCCGACCTTCACATAGGCCTCGAAGATGCCGGCCTCCGGCGCATAGAGAAACTGCGACGGCGGGACCCGGTAGTAGATGCTCGTCTTCGCGGGCGGCTGGTCCGACAGGTCCCGGCGCACGACGCCGAGATGACGAAAGAGCCGCAGCACGCCGTGACGGGCCATGGCCAAGGCCTGCTCCGATACGCCGCCGCCGCCGCCGAGCTCCGTCGAGAGGCAGGGGATCCCGCCCGCTCGCGTGCAGGCGCCAGCGAGACTGCCGCCGCCGCCGGTCGGCGCGTCCGTCACGAAGCTGGCGGGGAGGCCGAAGACGTGCAGGAGCTCGATCTGCGCCTCTAGCTGCCCCGGATCGTCCGGGCGGACGATCACCGTCGAGGGCAGGTATTCAAGCGAGCGCCCCCCGGAATGCAGATCGAGCACGAAATCGAAGCCGGGCAACAGGACGGTCTCCAGCAGGTGGGCGATCATCTGAGTCGGCGTGCCGTTCGGATGGCCCGGGAAGAGCCGGTTGAGGTTGCCCTGGTCGAGCGGCGACACGCGGCGACCCGCCTGGACGGCCGGCGCGTTGGCGGCCGGGAGCAGCGTGATCTGACCGCTGACGTCGTCGAGCTCGAGGGTCCGGATCAGCTTTCTGATCAGGATCTGACCCTCGTACTCGTCGCCGTGATTGCCTGCGACGACGAGGACGCGCGGGCCGTCGCCGTTGCGATAGGTGACGGCGGGGATGAGGATCGAGCCGTAGGCCGAGGCGTCCGTGGAGATCGGCAGCCTGAAATAGCCGTGCGCCCGTCCCGGTTCGTCGAGGTCCGGCCCGGTCAGAAGCTTCAGAGCGGACGTCCCGGACCGCTGCCGTCCGGCCCGGAGCGCGAGGCTGCGCCGCCCACGCGACGCGCCGCCCTTGTCTCTCTTGGAGGGCGCCCGGCGCCGCCGCGTCAGGCCGTGCTGCGATCTCATGCGCCGTCGTTCCACGTCTCGGCCTCGCCGTCGCGTCTCACCGCCGATGTGACCTCGGCGACATAAGGTGCGATCAGGGTCCCGTCCTCGTGGGAGAAGCGCCCGACAAGCTCGCCGAGCGCCGCCATGACCGGCTCTTGCCCATGGGTCTCGATGGCCTGCTGCACCTGTATGGTCGAGCGGGCGAAGCGCTCGAACTCCGCGTCGGCGAAGCGGCGGTCCCAGCGAAAGAGCTCCACCGTGATGTCCGTATACTGCGCCTGCCCGGCCAGCTCCTCGTGAAAGGCGACCGGCGCGTAAGCGCCGGTCCGGTCGGCGAAGGTGCCGGTGGCATATCCGGGAACCCAGTCCTCGAGCAGATCCTCGAAACCGCTGAAGAAGCCGCCCTCGGAGCAGTGTCGCTTGTTCTGCACGAGCGCCAGCGCACCGCCGGGCTGAAGAACCCGTGCCGCCTCGCGGAAGAAGACGTCGCGGTCGAAGAGCTGGGCCGATCCCGCCGCCGTCGCCAGCCCGACGGACGCGGTCGCGAAGGGCAAGGACTCGGCCGGGGAGCAGGCGTAGCAGACGTTCAGGCTCTCCGGCGTCACCGCCTCGGCGCGCGCCACCATCTTGTCGTTGGGCTCGACGCCGACCACCAACACGCCGGGAAGCGCCGCTGCCAGGAGGCGCGTGAAGATGCCTGTGCCGCTGCCGATATCCGCCGCCATGGCCGGCACACCGGGGTGCCGCGGCATGCGCGATGCCACCGCATGGAGCGCGGCCTCCGGATAGCCGGGACGCACCGCGTCGTAGTGGTCGGCCAGTACGAAGTAGGGCTTCCATGCAAGCTCGGTCTGGATGTCGGTCATGTCGGTCTCCTGGCCGCCAGCGTCCGCTAGCGGCCCTCGAGGATCTTGACGCAATGGAAGTGCGGCTGAACGCCCGGCAGACGGCGTTCCTCTCCGATGCGGCTGAAGCCGTGGCGCAGGTAGAAGTCGAGAGCGGTGGTCCGGCCGTTGCACCACAACAGCGCGGCCGCCCGCTTACGGATCAGCCTGATGCCGTGATAGAGGACCGCGCTGGCAAAACCCGATCGCCGGTATTCGGGCCGCGTCGCCATGCCTCGGATACGCCAGTGCCGGCCCGATGCCGCGGGGCCGGTCTCCATGTCCTCGAAGGGCTCGACCACGAAGGCCGCGACGGATACGAGCTGCGCGCCGCAATAGGCCCCGACATGGACGATCTCCTTGGCCTCGGGATAGGCCGGCGGGCGTTTCGGCCGAGCGGGCGCCAGCCCCAGCCGTCGAACCTCGAAGGCGTCCGTCTCGTCGACGAGGCAAAGACGGACATCCAGGGCCTCGAGGTCCCGGCATTCGTCTTCGAGGGCGATTGTGTGACCGGAGCCATCGCGCTCCGGCAGCGATCCCAGCGTCGGCATTGGCGCTCTCCCCAAAGGTCATCGTCCACCGTCCAGGCAGCACGGCTGCCCCCAAGTGAGGAGGTGTCGAAGCGGTGGGCGGCTCCGACACCTCCTCGGAGCCGGGGGTCAGTACGGCTCATCTCCTAGCAGGGTGACCAGTGTCCCGAGGCTGTCTCGCAACGTCTCGCGGCCGAGACCGACGCGGAAGTTGTCGGGCGCTGTCTCCTCCGGCACTGCGAAGGACCGGCTCGACGAGATCGAAGTTCCCAGCCGCCGCATACGGTCGGCAAAGGCATCCGACGATCAGCCCGAGGGCAGCGACGCCCAGATGTGACTGTTTCATTGCCGGACACGATCCGATGTTACTCCCCAATCTCGATATTGCTTACGATCGCCGGATACATGAAAATATTCAACAATACATTCCGATATTGATATAAAAATATTCGTGGATGTAATTTGAATATATTTATATTTACCTGGAATTTCATAGTCATATATTCAAAGCGGACTTGGCAATCGAACGCCTCGAGGCGTGATCGCCAAAGCCCCAATCCGCCCGGCCTGCGACGTTACGGTACCGCGTGCGCATGCACCGGCCTGAGCCGCGCCGGCTCGGAGGCGAAGATGCGCTCGGCAATACGGAGGTCGTCCGGGCTGTCGATCTCGAACCACTTGAGGTCCCCGCACTGGGTGGTGGCGA
>JAKSBI010000182.1 GCA_022361215.1 Hyphomicrobiales bacterium
CGCGAAGGCGCTGATGTCACGGTCGTCGCCCTGATGGCCATGGTCGAGCGGGCCGAGCAGGCCGCCGCCCGGCTGGAGAAACAGGGCATTTCGGTGGAGATCATCGATCCGCGCACGGTCAAGCCGCTCGACATGGGCACCATCGTCGACAGCGTGAAGAAGACCAACCGCGCCGTCGTCGTGCACGAGGCCGTGCGCTTCGGCGGCATCGGCGGCGAGATCGCCGCGGCGATCATGGAGCAGGCCTTCGACTGGCTCGATGCCCCGGTGGGGCGGGTCGGCGCGCCCGACATGCCGGTGCCCTACAACGACCGGCTGGAGCGCGACTACATGCCCGACGCCCGCGATATCGCCGCGGCGGTCGAGGCCGTCTGCTACCGCAAATGATCCGCTGAAGGGAGACTGAGACATGACCGATCTGTTCGAACCGGACCGCCTTGTGCTGGGCACCTGGGCCCAGGTCGCCAGCGCCGAGATCGTCGACATGATCGGGCTCAGCGGTTTCGACTTCGCCATCGTCGATGCCGAGCACGGCTATTTCGGTCTGGAAACGGCGGAAAACATGTTTCGGGCCTGCGACGCCGTCCGCATCACGCCAACCATTCGCCTGCCGGCCAACGATCCGGTGATGATCACCAAGGCGTTCGACGCCGGCGCCACGGCCGTCGTCATCCCGGGCGTCGGCTCGCAGGAAGACGCCGAGATCGCCGTCGGCGCCAGCCGCTTCGCGCCGCGCGGCAATCGCGGCGCCTGCCCCTGCGTCCGGGCCGGCGGTCATTTCATCCGCGACTGGCAGAGCTATGTGCGCCGGGTCGAAAGCGAGACCGGCGTCGTCCTGCTGGTCGAAACCCAGGCCGGCCTGGACGATTTCGACAACATCGTCCGGGTGCCTGATGTCATGGGCTTTCTGATCGGCCCGTTCGACCTCTCGGTATCGCTCGGTTACGAGGGCGACTACCGCCGGCCGGAAGTGCAGGACGCGGTCGACTATATGGTTCGCCGCGCGCAGGAACAGGGCGTGCCGGTGATGATGCCGGTGTTCGACGCCAATCCGGTCGAGGCGCGGCGACAGCTCGGCGAATGGTACGAGCGCGGCGTGCGCTGCTTCGTCGTCGGCACCGACAAGATCATCATCTCGGC
>JAKSBI010000454.1 GCA_022361215.1 Hyphomicrobiales bacterium
AGATCGCGACCCTCAAGCACGCCCTGCCGGCGTTGAAGGAGCGCGCCAAGACCCTGGTGGCGCTGGTCGACGGCGCGCGGTTCCTGTTCGCGGACCGGCCTTTGACGCCGGACGATAAGGCGCAGAAGCTGCTGGACGCGGAGGCCAGAGGCCGCCTCGGCGACTTGTTGCCGCGCCTCGAGGCCATCGCCGACTGGAGCCTGCCCGAGCTGGAGGCCGCGGTACGCGCCTATGCTGACGACGCCGGGCTGAAGCTCGGCAAGATCGCCCAGCCGCTGCGTGCTGCGCTGACCGGGCGCACGGCGTCTCCCGGGATTTTCGACGTGCTCTGGCTGCTCGGCCGGGACGAAGCGCTCGGGCGGATTCGCGACCAGGCCGTCGCATGATCCGGAACGTGCCATTGGCACTCGGCTCCCCGCTTCGCGGAATAGGATAGCCTTTCCACAGGCCTGCCCAAGCCTGTTGACGGCCAGAAATCGGCCGCAAAAGGGCGGTTCGCCGCGGTCGCAGGCGCCTCTTTCGACACCCAAACGTGAGCGCGGCGCGCATTCCGGGATCATTGGCGATCTTGCGGCAGTGCAAAAAATCGATTAGGCAAGAGCCACGTTTTCAGGACATGCCGCGGTCGCGCGCCCTTATTGCGGCGCAGCACTTCGCGCACCAGCACGAAGGAGGGGATACTGCATGAGCTCAGTGGAAGCCACGCAAACTCAGGCCGCGGACGCGGGCGACAGGAAGTCAGCGTCTTTGATCGTCGATAACAAGAGCGTCGAGGTGCCGGTCTACGAAGGCACGATAGGGCCGGAAGTCATCGATATCTCGAAGCTCTACGGGACGTCCGGCTATTTCACCTACGATCCCGGCTTCACTTCGACCGCGAGCTGCGAATCCAAGATCACCTATATCGACGGCGAGAACGGAATCCTGCTCTACCGCGGTTACCCGATCGATCAGCTTGCGGAGCACGGCGATTTTCTGGAGACCTGCCATCTGCTGCTCTATGGCGAGCTTCCGAATGCGAGCCAATACGAGGACTTCAAGGGCCGTGTGACCTATCACACGATGCTGCACGAGCAGATGAACCGGTTCTACACCGGCTTCCGGCGCGACGCCCATCCGATGGCGATCATGGTGGGCGTGGTCGGCGCCCTGTCGGCCTTCTATCACGACTCCACCGACATCGCCGATCCCGTGCAGCGCGACATCGCCAGCATCCGCATGATCGCGAAGATGCCGACGATCGCGGCCATGGCCTACAAATATTCCATCGGCCAGCCCTTCATCTATCCGCGTAACGATCTGGATTACTCCGCCAACTTCCTGCAGATGTGCTTTGCTGTCCCCTGCGAGGAGTACAAGGCCGACCCGGTTCTGGCGCGGGCCATGGACCGGATCTTCGTGCTGCATGCCGATCATGAGCAGAACGCCTCGACGTCGACCGTGCGTCTGGCGGGGTCCTCGGGCGCCAATCCGTTCGCCTGTATCTCGGCCGGCATCGCCTGCCTCTGGGGGCCGGCCCATGGCGGCGCCAACGAGGCGGCGCTGAACATGCTGGAAGAGATCGGCACGCCGGACCGCATCCCGGAATATGTGGACCGCGCCAAGGACAAGGACGATCCGTTCCGCCTCATGGGCTTCGGGCACCGGGTCTACAAGAACTACGACCCCCGCGCCCGCATCATGCAGAAGACCACGCACGAGGTTCTGGATGCGCTCGGCCTGCGCAACGATCCGACGCTCCAGGTGGCGCTGGAGCTCGAGAAGATCGCGCTGGAGGACGAGTACTTCGTCGAGAAGAAGCTCTACCCCAACATCGACTTCTATTCGGGCATCACGCTGCGCGCGCTCGGGTTCCCGACCACCATGTTCACGGTGCTGTTCGCCCTGGCGCGGACCGTCGGCTGGATCGCGCAATGGCGGGAGATGATCGAGGACCCGCAGCAGCGCATCGGCCGGCCGCGCCAGCTCTATACGGGGCCGACGGAGCGCGAATACGTCCGGATCGGCGACCGCTAAAGCGGCTTGGGGTCGAGGCTGGCCAGGACGATCTCCGCGGCGCGCTCGCTGGGCGTGCCGCGGGGCAATGTCATGCGGTCCGCGAGGCCTTTCAGGCCTTCGAGCTGACGATCGCGGGCGCCGCCGCCTTCGAGCAGCGGCGTGAGCGCCGCGGCGAGCGCGTCCGGCGCGCAGTCCTCGTGAACGAACTCGGGAAAGACGTTCTCCTCGAGAATGAGGTTCGGCAGCACGATCGACGGCACCTTCACGAGCCAGCGCAGCCTCGAGGCCAGAAACTCCACCTTGTAGGCCACGACCATGGGCGTGCCGCTGAGGGCAAGCTCGAGCGTGACCGTGCCCGACGCCGCCAGGGCGGCCCGGGCCAGGCGGAAGGCCTGAAACTTCCGCGTCTCGCCTTGCACCAGATGCGGCTGGAGCGGCCAGTCGGCAAGCCCTGCCTCGATGAGAGGGCGGACCGAGTCCACGGCCGGCAGGACCACGTCGAACGGGCCGAAGCGCTCTTGCAGCAGCCGCAACGCCTGACCGAAGGGCTCCATCAGCCGTCTGACCTCGTTCGGCCGGCTTCCCGGCAAGACCGCCAGCACCGGCCGCTCGCCCGTCAGCCCAAGCGCGCGGGCCAGTTCCTGCGGGTCGAGGCTCTCGATCCATTGCAGACGCTCGATCAGCGGGTGGCCGACATAGCTGCAGGGCGGGCCGCCGAGACGCCGATGGGCCGCGGGCTCGAACGGCAGGATGGCCAGCACGTGGTCGACGTAGCGCTGCATCTTGCGGGCCCGCCCGGGCCGCCAGGCCCAGACACTCGGCGAGACATAATCGACGATGGGCACGCTCGGCAGCCGCCGGCGCACCCGCTTGGCGACCGGGTGGGTGAACTCGGGGCTGTCCAGGATCACCAGGACATCGGGCTTGGCGGCCACCGCGGCGTTCACGGTCTGATAGACCCGGCGCACGATGGTCGCCAGCCGCGGCACGATCTCGGCCGGGCCCATGACCGCGATGTCGGCGAGCGGAAAGAGCGACGGGCAGCCTTCCGCGGCCATGGCCTCGCCGCCAACGCCCGAGAATGTCACAGGTCCGCCGGCGGCCGCGCGGATGGCCGGGATCAGCTTGCCCGCAAGCTGGTCGCCGGAATGCTCGCCCGCCACCAGAAAGACGCTGAGGGCGTCAGATTTGGGCATCGTCCGGGCCGGCCATGCGGATGCCGACGACGAAAAGGCCGGCCTTGTCCGCCTCTTCCACGAGCTTGCTCTTCTCCACGATCAGGACGTCGCCGGCGGCCACGCCAATGCCGGCGAGACCGGCCTCCGCGGCGCGGCGCACCGTCTCCGGCCCGACCGCCGGAAGATCGACGCGGCGCTCCTGACCGGGCTTGGCGCATTTGACCAGGACGCCGGAGCGGGACGTCCGGCGCCGGCCCCACCAGTGATTGAGCTCCTTGCACCGCTCCAGCATCCGGTCGGTGCCTTCGGCGGCCTCGACAGCCAGCACATATTCGCGCGCCACCACAGCGGCCTGGCCGACGTCGAGCGCGCCAAGAGCCCCGATCACGCGGCAGGCGATCTCGATATCCTGCTCGTCCTGCTTGCGGGGGCGGTGCCGGCCAAGCGGGCCCTCCTCGGCCAGGAGACCGGGATCGACATCGTGTGCGCCCAAAACCTCGAACCCCTTGCTCTCGAAAAAACCCACTATGCCTGAAAGCGCCGAGTTGTCGCCGCCAATCGTCCAGCCGAGCAATGACGGCAGATTGACGATGCCGCCCAGATCCAGGCGGACTTCGGCGACCTTGGGCCGGCGGACCCCGCCGACGATGACCATCTCCTCGCAACCCTCACGTTTCAGCGCCTTGATGGCCTTGCCGATCTCGCCGAACTTGATCCAGGTATGAGAAAAGTTCTCCACCTCATCGCTGGCAACGCCGTCGAGGGCGACGATGTGAACGTGGCGGCCGTCCCTGCGCGCCGCCTCGGCGACGCTGATCGGCATGGCCCCGCCGCCCGCGAGAATTCCGAGGGCCTTCGGCGTGGTCTTGAGGGTTGCTGACATCGCAGGTGATCAGCGTGTTGTGCAGGCGCGCTCACTCGCCGTTCTGTTTCGGCACCAGCAAGGAGCGCGAGGTATCGGACCGGACGAAGTTCAGGACACGGGTGACGCACGGATCGTCGGGGAATGCGCGCTCCGTCTCGTCCGCGCGCTCTACCAGCGTGCCCTCCGGCGCGAACAGGATCTTGTAGGCCTTGCGCAGGTTCTGGATCTGCTCGCGTGCGAAGCCGTGACGCTTCATGCCCACGATGTTGAGGCCCGTCAGCCCGCCGCGCACCCCGATGACCATGCCGAACGGAATGACGTCGCTTTCGGCACCGGACATGCCGCCGATGAAGGCATGGGCACCGACCCGCACGAACTGGTGCACGGCCGAGAGACCGCCGAGGATGGCGTGATCCTCGACGACGCAGTGCCCGCCCAGCGTCGCGGCATTGGCCAGGATGACATGATCGCCGATCCTGCAGTCATGGGCGATGTGGCCATAGGCCATGATCAGCACATGGGAGCCGACTTCCGTAACGAGGCCGCCGCCTTTGGTGCCCAGATTGATGGTGACGCTCTCGCGGATGATGCAGTTGTTACCGATGACGAGACGGCTTTCCTCGCCCTCATACTTCTTGTCCTGGGGAACCTGTCCGATCGACGCGAACGGGAAGATCTCGCATTCGGAGCCTATGGTCGTGCGGCCCGCGATGACGACATGAGCGTGCAGCCGGCAGCCATCGCCCAGCGTCACATGCGGCCCGACGACGCAATAAGGGCCGATCTCTACCTTCGATCCAAGCTCGGTGCCCGGATCGACAATGGCTGTCGGATGGATGTCTGGCATGTTTCAGCCGGCGGAATTGGGGTCTTCGAGATCGTCGGGATCCACGATCATGGCGCTCACTTCGGCCTCGGCAACCAGGGCGCCGTCGACCTTGGCCTCGCCCTTGAAGCGCCAGACGCGGCCGCGATTGCGGATCTTGGTGAGGTGATAGTGGACCGTGTCGCCCGGAATGACGGGACGACGGAACCGGGCCCTGTCGATGGCCATGAAATAGACGAGCGACGGCTCGTATTGCTCGTCCATGCTGGAGACGCAGAGCGCGCCGGCCGTCTGCGCCATGCCTTCGATCAGGAGGACGCCGGGCATGATGGGATGCGCTGGAAAGTGTCCCTGAAAAAAGGGCTCGTTGATGGTGACGTTCTTGATCCCGACGGCGGATCGGTCGCCATCCATCTCGACGATCCGATCGACCAGAAGCAAGGGATAGCGGTGCGGCAGCAGCTTGAGGATCCGGAGAATGTCGGCGCTCTCAAGCTTGGTTGCCCCTCCCGTGTCGTTCATGTCCGTCGCTCCGTCTGCCCCCACGCCTGTCCCCTCATTCTTCCTCGGAGCCCGGCGTCCTGCGCGGCTTGCCGCCGACCGGCCGCTCGCTCAGCCGTTTGACGGTCGCTATCTCGCGGGCCCATTGCCGGGCCGGCCTGGCAGGCGTGCCGGCCCAACGGGCGCCCGGCGGAACATTGCCACGCACGCCGCTGCTTGCGCCTATCTGAGCTCCGGCACCGATCTTCACATGACCCACCACGCCAACCTGGCCGCCGAGAACGGCGAAATCGCCCAATTCCGTGCTCCCCGAAATTCCCGTCTGGGCGACGATCACGCAATGCCGTCCTATGACGACGTTGTGCCCGATTTGCACCAGATTATCAATTTTTGTCCCCTCACCGACGATTGTGTCGCGGAGCGCGCCGCGATCTATCGTGGTGTTGGCCCCGATCTCCACGTCATCCTGGATGATCACGCGCCCGATCTGCGGCACCTTCAAATGGCCCCGCGGGCTCATGGCGAAGCCGAACCCGTCCTGACCGACCGACACGCCGGCATGCAGGATCACCCTGTCGCCGACGAGCGCATGCGTCAGATTGACGTTGGGGCCGATATAGCAGTCGCGCCCGATGTGAACGCGGTAGCCCACGACGGCGCCGGCAGCGATCACCGAGCCTCTGCCGATCCGCGCCTCCATGCCGACGACGGCACCGGGCTCGACCCTCACGTCGTCCTCAAGCTCGGCCGAGGGATGGACGCCGGTCTCGCCGTTCCAGCCTTCGCTTCCGACGATGCGGGAGCGCCGCGCTTCCGGATAGAACAGCGCCAGCGCGAGCGCAAAGGCGCGGTAGGGATCGTCGGAGACAAGCAGAGAGGCCTCTTCCGGCGCACGGTCCTTGAACTGCTCCTTGGCGAAGCAGGCCGCGGCGCGCGTGGCCATGAACTGATCCAGATACTTGGTGTTGTCGAAGAACGAGATATGCCCCGGGCCGGCGTCGTCGAGGGGCCTGACATCGGTGATCTCGACACCGAGATCCGCGCCCGGCGCGGCGGCGGCTTCGGTCGCATCGACGATAGCGCCAAGCGGCATGGGGCCGGCCCGCTCGAAGAAACCCGGATGTTCCATGATGACCAGCTACGGCCTGTTGAAATTCATATTGCGGGATTGCCCCGATGACGGCATCGCGCGAAAGCGAAAAGCCGCCGATCCGCTCCAAAGGCTGGCTGCCTCACCCGGGCCTACTGTCGCAAAACCTGGATCGACAAGGCAAGCGTCGATTCGTGATTGAGCTGCCTTCGGTCCTGGGTTTCGATGCGGGCAATCAGAACTGGGTCGCAGCGCCGAACCGGAAGACTTCCTCCTCGTCGAACGCCGACGAGTTGAGGACATGCGCGAAATCGGCACGCAACGGTCCCACGGGCGACTGCCAGATCAGGCTGAAGCCCACCGACGCGCGAATCGTGTCGTCGTCGACGACGAGGGATTGATCGATCGAGCCCAGATCGCCGGTCTCGAACAGCGTTGCCACATCGGCGAAAACGGCGCCCGTCATGCCCAGATTCTCGGGAAGCAGCGGCAGCGGGAAGCGCACTTCCGTGGTGGCGGCGGCAAAGACCCGTCCGCCCAGAGAGTCGCCCGTGCTCGTGTCGCGTGGGCCGATGCCGGCGCGCTCGAAGCCGCGGATCGTCTCAGGCCCCTTGAAGAACAGGTCCTGGAGCCGCACGTCCTCGCCGCCATAGCCTTCGATGTATCCGCCCTGCACGCGCCCGACCAGCGTGATGCGCTTCCTAATGGGGTAGTAGCCGCGCGCATCGCCAACGGTGCGCACGTATTTCACGTCGCCGCCAATGCCTGCCAGATCCTGGGTGAGAGCGAAATAGATGCCCTGGGTGGGGTTCCGCTTATGGTTGCGGGTGTCATAGACCAGCGTGTAGCCGATGGAGGACACGTTGGTGGAGCCTTCCGCGTCCTGGACCACCTGCGAGGCGTCATCCTGGACGTCGAAGATCTCTTCCCGCACGAAGGTATAGCGATTGGTGATCCGCCAGTCGCCGCCCAAAGGCACGCCCAGCCGAAGGCCGCCGCCCGTGCGCCTCGACTTGAACGACGATTCGTCCGTCAGGTCCGTTTCCCGGTGGAACAGGTCGAAGCCGGCGGACATGTTGCGACCCATGAAGCGCGGCTCGGTGAAGCTGAAATCGACCTGGAAGCGCTCCAGGCTGCCGGAGAAGCGCAGACGGACGAACTGGCCCTTGCCGAGCAGGTTGCGCTCGGCAAGGCTGATATCGCCGATAACGCCTTCGTTGCTCGAATAGCCGGCACCGAACGAGAGCTCGCCGGTGGGCTGCTCCACGACATTGACGACCAGGATGACGCGGTCGGCTGCGCTACCCGGCTCGTTCGAGATCTTCACGCTCTTGAAGAAGCCCAGCGCCCGCAGCCGCCGACGCGCGGCGTCCACCAGCAGGCGATTGTAGGCATCGCCTTCCGCAAGCCGGAACTCGCGGCGGATGACCTCGTCCAGCGTGCGCGTGTTGCCGATGATCTCGATGCGCTCGATATAGACCCTCGGGCCCTGCTCGATGACGAAGGTGAGGCTGATGGTGCGCGCGATCGGGTCGCGGTCGGCCCGCGGCCGCACCCGCGCGAAGGCATAGCCGAGCGCCGCCACCTCGATGGTGATGGCTTCGACCGATTGGTCGACCTTCTCGGCGTTGAAGACCTTGCCGGCCCTGAACGCGACCTTGTCGCGTGCCTGCTCGGGATCGAGCGAGGGCAGCGTCGTCTCGATGTCGAACGCGCCGAAGCGGTACTGCTCGCCTTCCTCGATGGTGAAGGTGATGAAGAAGCCCCGGCCGTCGCGGTCCAGATCCGCCACCGCCGACACGATGCGGGCATCCGCATAGCCGTTCTTCAGATAGAACTGGCGCAGCAGCTCGCGATCGAGATTGAGGCGGTCGGGATCGTAGACGTTGGTGGGCTTCAGGAAGCTCAGCAGCCCGGTCTTCGTCGTTGTGATGATCTCGCGAAGCTGCGAATCGCTGAAGGCGATGTTGCCGACGAAGTTGATGCTGCGGACCGTCGTCTTCGGACCGTCCTGGATCTCGAAGACCAGATCGACACGGTTGTGGGGGAGCTTGATGATCTTCGCTTCGACGCCCGCGGCGAACCGGCCCTGTTGCCGATAGACGTCCAGAATGCGCTGCACGTCGCTCTGCACCTTGGCGCGCGTGAACACCGCCCGAGGCTTGAGTTGGACCTCCCCCTTCAGCGTATCGTCATCGATCTCGTCGTTCCCCTCGAAGGCGATGCGATTGATGATGGGGTTCTCGACCACTACCACGATCACCGTGGTGTTCTGGCGGCGGATGCGGACGTCGGAGAAGAGCCCGGTTGCAAACAGGGCCTTCAGGGAGTCGTCGACTTTCAGAGGATCGTAGCGATCGCCGACGCCGAACTGCAGATAGGACCGAACGGTCTCAGGCTCCACACGGCGGTTGCCTTCCACTCGGATGATCCGGATGACCGACGATTGCGCCTTCGCCTCCAATCCGCCGGTGGCGGCGGAGAGCAGCACCGAGACCGGCGCCGCCCAGGCGAGCATGAGAAGTCCGAGCAGCAGACGTGCCACATCCTTCCGAATGCCCATTATTCTTCTTATCCCCGTTTCGTGCGGTGCCCTGAGCGTCCGGACCGCCCTGTTTATTGTCCCCGTGCGGCGTCCTGTGCCTCGATGAATCGAGCCGCCAAACTCAGTCTCAGGAGGCCACCGCTTTGTGGCCGTTTTGTGTTTATTTATTCAAGGAATGCAGGCGGTTGCAACCCGGTTTCGTGCCGAATCCGTGGCATCTTTGCAACAGTCCGGCACTAAAGTGAACTGAAGTGAATCAGATCGTTCCAGGTTGCGAATATCATCAACATGAGCACCACCGCCAAGCCGATCCGGAAGCCAATTTCCTGGCTCCTTTCGCTGAGCGGACGCCCCCTAACGGCCTCGATCCCATAGAACATCAGGTGACCGCCATCGAGCATGGGAATCGGGAACAGATTGATCAATCCTATGCTGACGGAGAGGATCGCCGCGAGGTTCAGCAGCGGTAAAAAGCCCAGATTCGCAACTTCGCCCGACACTTGCGCGATGCGCAGCGGCCCGCCGAGCTGATCGGCCGGTTCGCGGCCGATGATCACGCGATAGAGATAGACCAGCGTGCGCGAGACGACGAAATAGGTCTCCTTGGTCGCCATCCAGGTCGCGGTGAACGGGTCGTGCTTCTGCAGAATCCAGTCATCTGGCGAGGCGCTGCGGCGAATGCCGAGCAATCCGTGGCGCCTGGTGCCGAATCGGTCCTTGATTTCCTTCAGTTTCGGCGTGGCCTCGAGCACGATCTCCGTATCGCCTCTGAGCACGACGATGCGCAGCGTCTTGTCCGCGCTCTCACTGACGATCCGCTGCATTTCACCAAAGCTTTCAATGGGTTCTCCATCGATATCGGTGACCAGATCGCCGGTTTGGAAACCGGCCTCCGCAGCCGCCCCACCGGGCGTGATGGCGTCCACGCGCGGAGCCGTGGTGCGCTGGCCGATAAAGGTGAACATGAAGGCGAAGATGACGATGGCGAGCAGGAAATTCGCGATCGGCCCCGCGGCGACGACCGCGGCGCGATGTGCGAGCGGCTTGTCCTGGAAGGCGCCGGCCCGCTCCTCCTCCGTCATGGCCTCGAGCGCCGCGCGGTCGGGCACGCTGGCCGCATTCTCGTCGTCGAGGAACTTCACGTAGCCGCCGAGCGGGATCCAGGACAGGCGCCAACGGGTGCCCTTCCTGTCGTTGAAGCCGAAGATCTCCTTGCCGAAGCCGATGGAGAAGGTCTTGACGGTCACGCCGCACCAGCGCGCGACCAGAAAATGGCCGAGCTCATGAAAAAACACGACGACGGTCAGAACGAACAGGAATGGTGGAAGATACCAGAGGTACGACAGGAACGTGTCACCGAAGCCCGCAAGTTTTGCTATGATTTCCATTGGCTTAGGGGTCCTCTCGTCCTGATTCGCGCAAGCCTTGCCGCGTCAGGTCTTGTTGAATTTGGGAAGAAGCGACAACGCCAGCGCGCGTCCGGCGTAGTCGATTTCGAGCACATCGTCCAGTGTCGATGGCAGATGCCGGCCAACCGACTGCTCCGAAGCGTCCAATGTGGCTTCGACGAGCGCTGGAATCGACGCAAAGCCTATCCGGCCCTGCAAATAGGCGTCAACGGCGACTTCGTCGGCCGCATTGAGCACGGTTGGCGCACAACCGCCGGCGGCAAGCGCATCCTGCGCGATGCGCAGGGCCGGAAAACGGGCCACATCCGGCGTCTCGAAGGTGAGCTGACCCAGTTTCGCAAGGTCCAGCCGCTCCGTGGGCGTCTGCATCCGGTTCGGCCAGGTCAGGCTATAGGCGATGGGCGTGCGCATGTCCGGGCAGCTGAGCTGCGCGATGACGGACCCGTCCGCATATTCGACCAGACAATGCAGGATCGACTGCGGATGGATCACGACGCCCAGCTGCTCAGGTGCCACCGGAAACAGATGGTAGGCCTCTATCAGCTCGAGGCCCTTGTTCATCAAGGTGGCCGAATCGACGGTGATCTTGGCACCCATCGACCAGTTGGGATGCTGCAGTGCCTGTTCGGGCGTTGCCGCGGCCAACCGATCCATGGGCCAATCCCGGAACGGGCCGCCGGACGCCGTCAAGACGATGCGCTCGATGCCGTCGGCGCTGCCGTCGTCGATGGCCTGGAAGGCACCGGAATGCTCGGAGTCGACGGGCAACAGCATGGTTCCGGCCGATGCCACGGCCGCCATGAACACCTCGCCCGCGGACACCAGACATTCCTTGTTGGCCAGGGCGATACGCGTTCCCTGTGCGGCCGCCTCGAAGGTGGGCCGCAGGCCTGCGGCGCCGGTGATGGCGGCCATGATCCAGTCAGCAGGCTGAGCGGCGGCGTCGACGACCGCCTGCAGCCCCGCCGCGGCCTCGACCCCGGAGCCCGACAATGCGGCCTTCAGGGCCTCATACTGGCTCTCGTCCGCCACCACCGCGGTCTCGGCCCGATGCGCGATGGCCAGCCGGGCAAGCGCTTCGGCGTTTCTGTTGGCGGTCAGCGCCACCACGTCGTAGGCCGCGCTGTCGCGCCCGATCAGGTCGAGCGTGTTCAGGCCGATCGAGCCGGTCGCGCCGAGCACGCTGACGCGCCGCTGCGCGCTGGCCGTCGAAGGGGTCGTATGGGCTGTCGCGACCGTCATCTCAGCCGCCATCGGTGCCAAATCGGGATGCGCATGCGCGCGTTGCAAACATCATGCAGATACAACCCTTCAAGGCCAGATCAACAAGGCCGCGCCAGACGACTGCTCCGATCGCAGCATCAGAATGACGCCGGCGGCCATGGCGGCAAACAGGAACCCGTCGATGCGATCCAATAAACCGCCATGGCCCGGTATCAGATGACCGGCGTCCTTGACGTCGAACCG
>JAKSBI010000066.1 GCA_022361215.1 Hyphomicrobiales bacterium
CACGGCGCCGTCGCTCTACCTGAAGGCCGGCGCCATTCACGGCTGCGTGCTCTGCGAGCGCGACCGGCCGCTGATCTATGTCGAGGACGTCGGGCGGCACAACGCGGTCGACAAGGTCGCGGGCCACATGTTCCTGAACGGCGTCCCGGCCCACGACAAGATCTTCTACACCACCGGCCGCCTGACCAGCGAGATGGTGATCAAGACCGTCAAGATGGGCATCCCGATCCTGATGTCGCGCTCGGGCTTCACGGCCTGGGGCGTCGATCTGGCGTGCCAGGCCGGGCTGACGCTGATCGGGCGCATGCGCGGCAAGCGCTTCGTCGTGCTCTCCGGGCACGAGCGCGTGGTCTACGACCTGGACCCGGCCGAGGTCGAGGACGAGCCGGCGAAGCATCAGCGCAAGTCCGGCCGCCCGACGACAGTGGCCGAGACCGCTTAGCGAACATCTGCGTCCGACGATGAGCTCCGACACTTCCGAACAGGTCATCGGCGTCCTTCTCGCCGGCGGTCAGGCGCGCCGCATGGGCGGCGGCGACAAGTGCCTGCTGCCGCTTGCCGGGCGCCCGCTGCTGGTGCATGCCATCGAGCGCCTGGGGCCGCAGGTGAGTGCCCTGGTCCTGAACGCCAATGGCGATCCGGCCCGCTTCTCGGACTTCGGCCTGCCAGTGGTCGCCGATCCGATCGAAGGCTTCGCCGGGCCGCTGGCAGGCGTGCTGGCGGGCCTGCGCTGGACGCGCGCCAACCGGCCGGAGGCCCGCTGGATCGCCACCGCCGCCACGGACACCCCCTTCTTCCCGCGCGACCTCGTCGCCCGGCTGATCGCCGCCACCGGCGGCACCTATCCGGCCATCGCGCTCGCCGCCTCCGGCGGCCGCCAGCACCCGGTGTTCGGGCTGTGGCCGACCGCGCTCGCCGACGATCTCGAACGCTCGCTCGAAGCCGGCACGCGCAAGGTTCTCGACTGGGCGGACCGCCACACCAGGGTCGACGCCCCGTTCGCGCCGCTCGACGCCGGCCCTGAGGCGCTAGACCCGTTCTACAACGTCAACCGGCCCTCCGACCTCGCCGAGGCCGACGCGTTCCTGGCGGCGTTACAGCGATGAGCGCCCCCGTCTTCGGCGTCATAGGCTGGAAGAACTCCGGAAAGACCACGCTGATGGTGCGCCTTGTGGAGGAGTTCACCCGGCGCGGCTTCACGGTCTCGGCCATGAAGCATGCGCACCACAGCTTCGACATCGATCACCCGGGCCGCGATTCTCACCAGTTCCGCGAGGCGGGCGCACGCCAGGTGGCGCTCGCCTCGCCCAAGCGCTGGGCCCTGATGCACGAGCTGCGCGACGAGGCGGAGCCGCCGTTCGAGGAGATCCTCTCCCATATCGGCCCCTGCGACCTGATCCTGATCGAAGGCTACAAGGCGGGGCCGTTCCCGAAGATCGAGGCGCGCAGCCAGCGGTCCTTGACGCGCGAACCGCTCTCGGACAACGATCCGAGGATCGTGGCCATTGCCTCGGACGGATCGGCGGCGGACGGGCCGCTGCCCCATTTCGCCGTGGACGACGTGCCCACGATCGCCGATTTCATCGCCGAGCATCTGGGCCTGAAGCGGACATGACGCGCAAGCTTCGCGACGACTGTTTTCTGCACGACGACGACCGCTTGAGGCATGGCGAAGCGCTGGCCATCCTGCGCGAGCGGATCGCGCCAGTCGCGGCCGTGGTCGAGCTGGCGCCGGAGGATGCGGCCGGCCGCATCCTGGCCGAGCCCGTGGTCGCGCCGCGGCCGATCCCCGCGCACACCAACGCCGCGGTGGACGGCTACGCCTTCGCCCATGCGGACTACGATGCGGGCGCGGGCAGCACGCTTCCGGTGAGCGGGCGGGCCGCAGCGGGCCATGCGCTCGCCGGGCCGGCCGAGGCGGGGACGGCGCTCAGGATCTTCACCGGCGCGGCCATGCCCGAGGGCACCGACAGCGTCGTCATGCAGGAGGATGTGGAGAGCACGGAGCGGGACGGCGTGCCGCTCGTGCGCATTCCGCCGGGCCTGAAGCCGGGCGCCAACTGCCGCCTGGCCGGTGAGGACTCCGAGGCCGGCGCCACGCTGCTCGAGGCGGGCGGGCGGCTGCGGCCCCAGGACGTGGCGGCGGCGGCCTCCACGGGGCTGGCGCGCATCCGCTGCTACGCGCCGTTGCGCGTGGCGGTGTTCTCGACCGGCGACGAGGTGGTGCGCGCCGGCGAGCCGCTCGAGGCCGGTCAGGTCTACGACGCCAACGCCCCCATGCTGCACGGCCTGATCGCCGCAACGGGCGCGGAATGCGTCGATCTCGGCGTGCTGCCCGACGACGCGGCGACCGTGGAGCAGCGCCTCGCCGAGGCGGCCGGGCGCTACGACGCGCTGATCACCTCCGGCGGCGCCAGCCGCGGCGACGAGGATCATGTGGTCAATGCGGTCGACACGCTCGGCGCGCTGCATATGTGGCAGATCGCCGTGAAACCGGGCCGGCCCATGGCCTTCGGCCAGATCGGCGACTGCGTGTTTCTCGGGCTTCCCGGCAATCCGGTGGCCGTGTTCGTCTGCTTCCTGCTCTATGTGCGGCCGGTGCTGGTGCGGCTCTCGGGCGGCCATTGGCCCGAGCCCGCGCGCTTCCCCGTACAGGCGGCCTTCTCGGTGCCGAAGAAGAAGACGGGCCGGCGCGAGTTCTGGCGCGCCTTTCTCACCCGGGATACCGACGGGCGGCTCGCCGTGGAGAAGTTCGCGCGCGACGGCTCGGGGCTGATCTCGGGGCTCTGCGCGGCCGATGGGCTGGTGGAGGTTCCGGAAGATGCGACCGAAGTGCGGGAAGGTCAGCAGGTCGCCTTCATCCCCTTCACCGAGTTCGGGATCGGGCGCGGCTGACCGGCGGCACCGAGCGGGCGGCGCAGCCGCGGCGCGACGAGGCAGACCGACTGCACGAGCCCCGCGACCAGCAGCGTGGCGGCCACGCCGGTCAGGCCGTACAGGACCGAGATGGCCAGGGCCTTCTCGGCGCTCACGCCGAGCGCGCCGAGGCTCACCACCATGCTGCCCTCGCGCACGCCCCAGCCGCCGAAGCTGACCGGCAGGCTCGCCATCACGACGACGATGGGCTGGACCGCGAGCAGCAGCAGCAGCGGGACATGGACGCCGAGCGCCGACGCGATCACGGCCACGACCGCAAAGCTCAGGAGCAGCACCAGCGCGCTGCTGGCGAACAAGGCCGCGGTCTGCCACGGCCGGCGGGCCAGCGCCGCCAGCTCGGGACAGGCGGCGCCGAAGCGACGGCGCCGCAGGACACGATAGACGCAGACGACGCCGAGCACGCCGACCAGGAGCAGCAGCCCGGCCACCAGGGCGGCCGAATGCATGGCCTCGATGCCGGTCTGCTGAATCTGGCCGCGCAGCACCAGCGCGCCGAAAACGAAAGCGACGATCAGCGCCGCCAGCACGAGCAGCCGCTCGACCGCCAGGCTGAGGGCGGCGACGCCGAGGCTGGTCCCGCGCCGGACCAGCAACAGGGCCCGGACCGAAAGACCGCCGACGGTGGCCAGCAGCGCGATGTTGGCCATGGCGCCCGCGAGATACATCCTGAAGTCCTCGCGGAAGGCGATGCGCTCGCCGAGGGCCCGCAGAATCAGATGCCAGCGCCAGCCGGCGAAGACGATCTGCACGCAGAGCAGGAGGAGAACGGCCGTCAAATGCCCTCGGCCCAGCGTGGCGATCTTCTCCACCACGGTGCCAAGGTCCACATAGGCCAGCAATGCCGCCACGATCAGGGCGGTGACGCCAATCTTGATCCACAGGCGCCATGGCGACGTGCGGGCGGGTGTGACGCCAGCCGCAGCGCGGCCGACGCAATCGGTCGGTGTGCTATCCGTCATCAAGTCCGATGCCCGTTACGCCGCGGAATCGACAGACTCGCAGGTCCGAGCATCGCCCCCAAGATGTTTGCGTCAAGCTTCCGATTCGGGTCTTTGCTTGCTTAGAAGCTTGCCACGGTTTGTTACGCTAAACTCTACTTTGTTGATTAAAGCTCATCAAAGTGACCCGATGACGGCACAACAGGTATTTAATCACGGCAGGTTGGTGGCAAGGGATGCGGCATTAGGGCGCACACGTCGTATTTCGGCCCTTCAACCGACGCCGCGGAAGCCCCATCTCTGCGATGCAGTCCGTTGAAAAGCGCGAGCCCCCCGCATGCTCCAGATTCTGCGTATTACGGCACGCGCCCTGAACTTCTGCGTCGCCATCCCCTATCGGGTCGGGCGTTTTCTGGTGGGCAGCGTTCTGCTCAATCCGCGCCTCGGCCGGTTTCGGCTCGTCGTCACGCCGGTGCTGGCCTACGTCATCGGCGCGCTGGTGCTGGTCTACATCTACGCGCCGCTGCAGGGCCTCAGCGGCAGCGTCTGGATGGGCAAGGCGCTCCACTATGCCAACGAGCGCTCGCTCGGCACCGCCGTCTTCGATTCCGGTCAGCGCTTCGTCGGCCTGCTCGATCCCATCCTGGACAGCGAGGAGGACGTCAACTTCACGGGCCGCCCGATCGCGCTGCCGGACTACGTCGCCTATCCGGACCACAAGTCGCTGCATGTGGAGACGGCTCCCGAGGACTATTGGCGCTGCCTGGCCTACCACGAGGACAGGCATCTGGGCGGCTGGCTCAACCCGTTCGGCATCGACCTGATGGGCGTGCTGAAGATCCCGAGCTCGACCGTCGAGCGGTCGATCCGCGCCGGCCGGCCGAAGCTCGGCGCCGGCGGCTCGACGCTTTCCATGCAGCTCGCCCGCATCTTCTTCAAGACGCCGCCGCGGGCCGACGAGAGCGCCGTCGACAAGCTCAAGCGCAAGCTGAAGGAGTGGCGGCTGGCGCCGGTGATCCACTGGCAACTGACGCGCGGGGGCGATGTGGAGGCACTGAAGCAGTGGACGGCCAACCACCTGCCGCTGGCCCAGCGCACCGGTGGGCAGGCGCTTTACGGCGTCGGGCAGACCAGCCTGATCGTGTTCGGCAAGCCGGCCGGCGCGCTGACCACGGCCGAGCAATACGTCCTGGCGGCGGCCGTCAATCAGCCGATCATCCTGCTGGAGGGCGGCAAGCGCCTGAACGCGCTGCGCACGGCCTCGTGGCGGCGCATCGCCGGCTCCAGGGCGCGCGTCTGCGCCCAGGCCCTGATCGACGACCTCGGGGAGCGCGAAGCGGTGACCGCCGAGCTCGACCGCCTCGCCGCCGCGCCGCCCGACCCGCGCATGCCGGAAGCCTTCGCCGAGGCGGTCGCCCGTCACGCCCCCGCCGTCTCCGGCCCCGCCAGCGCCAGCCCGACGCGGCGCAGCAACGCCCTGATCCCGGCGACCAAGTACGGCGTGCGCGACGAGCTGAAGAACCGCTTCGGCTTCGGCTGGCGCTCGGAGGCACGCAAGGTGAGGCTGACGCTGAACGCAGCGGAGAACCTCGCCTTCCGCAGCGAGATCAAGTCCGAGCTCGCGGCCCTGCAGAGCCGGTTCAAGGACCGCATCGGATCGGGCTACACGCTGGACCTCGACGCCGCCCGCGGCAGGGGCGCGGCCGGGCTCCTCAAGGTCCCCGACGTGGTGGTGGCCGCCGCCGACCGCAGCGGCAGGCTAGTGCGCTACTTCGAGTCCAACTTCAACGCCGCCTATTTCGGCTCGGCGCGGGCACGGGACCCGGCGACCGGGACCTACGACGCGAGGCGCGAGAGCCGCTTCATCGCCTCCGTGGCCAAGATCGCCGCGGCCATCGCCATCGCCAATGACGGCAGCGACGGGCCGGCCAGCGCCTACCTCGACACGCGCGCGCCCGAGATCGGGCTCGAAGCCTGTGGGCGCGGCCGCGAGCGCCGGCTGAGGCGCGCCGACGTTTCCTTCGCCTGCTCGCTGAACGCGCCGATCGAGTGGCGCATGCGCCGCCTGCCGGCGCGGGACCTGCGTGGGCTCGCCGACGGCCTGTCG
>JAKSBI010000695.1 GCA_022361215.1 Hyphomicrobiales bacterium
ATGCGGCCTCCGCCTCGCGGTGATCGGCGGTGAACCAGAGCCGCGCGGGCTCCTCCCGCGACACGCGCCGCGCCGCCTCCAGCCCCTCGGCCGCGGCAGTCCGTCCGATGCGTTTCACGGCCGCGAGCGCCAGCGGGGCCACTGTGTCGAAAGCCGCCGCCTGTTCCAAGGCGGCATCGAGGACCGGACGGCCGTCCACGATCTCGTCGAT
Source organism: Hyphomicrobiales bacterium (assembly GCA_022361215.1). Classification (GTDB taxonomy): domain Bacteria; phylum Pseudomonadota; class Alphaproteobacteria; order Rhizobiales; family Methyloligellaceae; genus JAKSBI01. The sequence continues at coordinate 212 of JAKSBI010000695.1, forward strand.
CAGGCCGAACGCCTTGGCCGCTTCCGGGTCGAGCTGCTCGCCCGTCATCGCCAGCCGCATGGCCAGGCGCGGACCGCAATCTCGGATCAGCCGCTCGATACCGTGCCAGGCGGGAATGATGCCGAGCCGCGACTGCGGAAAGCCGATGCGCGCATGGGGCGCGGCCAGGCGCAGGTCGCAGGCCAGCAGCAGCTCGCCGCCGCCGCCGAGCGCATAGCCGTTCACCGCCGCGATCACCGGGACCGGCAGCGCCTCGATGGTGTCGAGCACGGCGCGCGTCCGGTCGAAGGTCTCGTCCAGCGCCTCGCGATCCTGGATCGCGCCATACGCCTTGATGTCGCCGCCGGCGCAGAAGAACTTGTCGCCGGCACCGGTGATGACCACGGCCCGGAGACCGCCGTCGCCCTCGAGGTCCGTCAGCGTCTCCGCGAAGGCCGTCGACAGCTCGGAGCTCATCGCATTGCCGCGATGCTCGCGCTCGATCACCAGAAGCTCGGTGCCGCCGTGGCGCTCACGCTTCAGCATGGCCGATCTCCTGACGCTCGACGAAATGCAGCAGCACGCCGCCAAGGGCGGCGGGATGCACGAAGCCGATGCGCGAGCGGCGCGAGCCCGGCCGGCCGACGCTGTCGATCAGGCGCCGTCCGCGCCCGGCCAGATGCGCCAGGGCGCCGTCGATGTCGCCGGTCTTGAGCGCGATGTGGTGCAGTCCCGCACCGTGCCGGGCGACGAAACGCCCGATCGCCCCCTGGTCCTGCTTCGTGGTGCCGGGGCTGCCGTGGAGCACGTCGGCGCCGTGGCTCGGATCGTAGTCCTGCAGGAACTCCAGCTCGCAGTCGCCCGTCGTAACGAAGGAGACGCACAAGCCCCCGACCGGCTCGGGCGGCCGCGAATGGTAGACGGCGCCGTATTTGTCCGAGGTGAAGCTTTCGACCGTCAAGCGGACCTCCATGTCGGTCTGCCGGCTTTCGAGGGGACAGCCCAGCCGATCCACATAGAGCCGCTCGGCCGCGGCATTGTCGACGGATGCGATGCCGACGTGATCGACCCGCTCGACGAAGCGCGACGCGTCGCCCGAGAGCCCCAACGGCGTGCAGAAGCGCAAAGCGAGGCCCGTCGCGTCCGGATCGACCGCCACCTGCCGCCCCCCGTCGATCCCATCGGGCGCCCGGCCTGCGGCAGCAGGCAGCGCGTGCCGTCGCACATCCGCCTCGGGGTCCTCCGCAACGAGCGCGATGTGATCGACGCCGGTTTCGATGCGGCCCGTCAGAAAGGCATGCCCCGTCTCGAACAGCGCCAGCGCGGTGCGTCCGATCCCATAGGCCACGACGGCGCCCCCCGGCGCCTCGACCTCGTACCGGGTCAGCGCCAGATCGACGCCCAGCACCTCCTCGACCGCCGCGCTGTCGCGCACGGCCAGGGCGATATAGGCCAGATCGTATCCGCTCATTCGGCCTCTGCTTCTCCTGCTTCGGCCATCTCGGCCATATCGTTCGGGCGCCGCTGACATATCACCGCTCCTGCGCAGAACGCCAGCGG
>JAKSBI010000131.1 GCA_022361215.1 Hyphomicrobiales bacterium
CAACTTCTTCGAGGATTTTTCCCTCGGCCAGGTGCTCGCCCACGCGACGCCGCGCACGGTGACGACGGGCGACGTGGCGCTCTACCAGGCGCTGTTCGGGCCGCGCTTCGCCGTGCAGTCCTCCGATGCCTTCGCCGCCGGTCTCGGCTATCCGCGCGCGCCGGTGGACGATCTGCTGGTGTTCCATATCGTCTTCGGCAAGACAGTGCCCGAGATCTCGCTCAACGCCGTCGCCAATCTGGGCTATGCCGACTGCCGGTTCCTGAAGCCGGTCTTTCCGGGCGATACGCTGACGGCCACCTCGGAGGTGATCGGGCTGAGAGAGAACTCCAGCGGCAAGACCGGCGTCGTCTATGTGCGCTCCACCGGCCGGGATCAAACCGGGGACGCGGTGCTGGACTATGCGCGCTGGGTGATGGTGCGCAAGCGGGACCCGGACGCGCCGACGCCCGAGGCCGCGGTCCCGGAGCTGTCGGACCGCGTCGCGCCCGAGGCGCTGGGCCGGGCGGTTCCGGCCCTCGACGGCGCTGCCTACGACGTGGCGCTCGCCGGCGCCCCCCATCGCTGGGGCGACTATGCGGCCGGAGAGCGCATCGACCATGTGGACGGCATGACGGTCGAGGAGGCGGAGCATCAGATGGCCACGCGGCTCTATCAGAACACCGCCAAGGTGCATTTCGATCAGCACGGCGCCGCCCAGGGCCGCTTCGGCCGGCGGCTGATCTATGGCGGCCACGTCATCTCGCTGGCCCGGGCGCTCTCCTTCAACGGCCTGGCCAACGCCTTTCACGTCGCCGCCATCAATGGCGGCCGCCATGTGGCGCCCTGCTTCGCCGGCGACACGGTCTATGCCTGGTCCGAGATCCTGGAGACCGCCGCGCTGCCGGACCGGCAGGACGTCGGGGCCTTGCGCATCCGCACGCTTGCCACCAAGGACCAGCCCTGCGACGCCTTTCCCGACAAGGTGGACGACGCGGCCGACCATCCGGCGGTGATCCTCGACCTGGACTACTGGGCGCTGGCGCCGCGCTAACATTCTCTCAATCAGATGGCTCGTATCACTTAAATTCGATTCCCGTGACACCGGGCCTCGGCCTACCCTGTCACCCGAATCGAAATCGGCAGAAATGCCGCCGTAACGCAGGTCGACGCCTTGGCATCTGAGCCTTCAGGATTGCGCGATTCGCATGGCAGCGTCCCAACTTACTGGGCATTGCCGGTTATGTTGCATCGCGGTAAAACCCTGGTCGACGTGACTCACTCCTCGGAGGATTGTTGATGGCGGACGCCAAGTCGCCGGCCGGTCGGCCACTCTCGCCCCACCTGCAAATCTACCGCCCGATGCTCACCATGATGATGTCGATCTTTCATCGGCTCACGGGCGCGGCGCTCTATTTCGGCACCGTCCTGCTGGCCTGGTGGCTGATCGCGGCGGCCTCGGGCCCGGCCTATTTCGACTGGGTGAACGCCTTCTTCTCCAGCATCGTCGGGCGGCTGGTCCTGTTCGGCTATACCTGGGCTTTGATCCACCACATGCTCGGCGGCGTGCGCCACCTGATCTGGGACACCGGGCGCGGCTTCGAGCTGCCGACGCTGGAGCTGCTGGCGCGCATGACCATCATCGGCTCGGTGTCGCTGACCGCGGTGGTCTGGGTGCTGGGCTATCTGGCGATGGGAGCGCTCTGAGCCATGGATATGCGCACGCCGCTGGCCCGCGTCCGCGGCCACGGGTCGGCCCATGAGGGCGCGGATCATTTCTGGCGCCAGCGCCTGACCGCCGTCGCCAACATCCCGCTGGTGCTGTTCCTGGTGGTCTCGCTGATCCTCTATGCGGGCGCCGACCACGCCACGGTCGTCGGCTACCTGTCCTCTCCCCTGATTGCCATTCTGATGCTGCTGGTGGTGCTTTCGGCGCTCGTGCATATGCGGCTCGGCATGCAGGTGATCATCGAGGACTACGTGCATGCAGAGGGCCTGAAGATCGCAGCCCTGATGCTTAACACTTTCTTTGTGGTCTTCATCGGACTTACCTGCGTATTCGCCATACTGAAACTCGGTTTTGGGACCTGACTCATGGCCAAGAACGAAAAGGGAGACGGTGCAGCGGCGCCCGGTGTCAACGGGCGCGCCTATCCGCTGACCGATCATGCCTACGACGTCGTCGTCGTCGGCGCCGGCGGCGCGGGGCTGCGGGCGACGCTCGGTTGCGCCCAGGCGGGGCTGCGGACGGCCTGCGTCACCAAGGTGTTCCCGACGCGCAGCCACACGGTCGCGGCCCAGGGCGGCATCGCCGCCTCGCTGGGCAATATGGGGCCCGACGACTGGCGCTGGCACATGTTCGACACCGTCAAGGGCGCGGACTGGCTCGGCGACCAGGACGCCATCGAGTATCTCTGCCGCAACGCGCCCGAGGCCGTCTACGAGCTGGAGCATTTCGGCGTGCCCTTCTCGCGCACCGAGGACGGCCGCATCTATCAGCGGCCCTTCGGCGGCATGACCACCGATTTCGGCGAAGGCCCGCCGGCCCAGCGCACCTGCGCCGCCGCCGACCGCACCGGCCACGCCATGCTGCACACGCTCTACGGCCAGAGCCTGCGCTACTCGGCCGAGTTCTTCATCGAGTACTTCGCCATCGACCTGATCATGGACGAGGAGGGCGCCTGTCGCGGCGTCGTGGCGCTCAATCTCGACGACGGCTCGATGCACCGCTTCCGGGCGCATAAGGTGATCCTGGCGACCGGCGGCTACGGCCGCGCCTACTTCTCCTGCACCTCGGCCCACACCTGCACCGGCGACGGCAACGCCATGGTGCTGCGCGCCGGGCTGCCGCTGCAGGACATGGAGTTCGTCCAGTTCCACCCGACCGGCATCTACGGCGCCGGCGTGCTGATCACCGAGGGCTCCCGCGGCGAGGGCGGCTATCTGACCAATTCCGAGGGCGAGCGCTTCATGGAGCGCTATGCGCCGCATGCCAAGGACCTGGCCTCGCGGGACGTGGTCTCGCGCTCCATGACCGTGGAGATCCAGGAGGGCCGCGGCGTCGGCCCGGAGAAGGACCACATCTATCTGCATCTGGACCATCTGGACCCGGATGTCCTGGCGGAGCGCCTGCCGGGCATCACCGAGTCCGCCAAGATCTTCGCCGGCGTCGACCTCACCAAGGAGCCGATCCCGGTGATCCCGACGGTGCACTACAACATGGGCGGCATCGCCACCAACTTCCACGGCGAGGTGATGACCGCGGTCGACGGCGATGCGGACCGCAAGGTGCCGGGCCTGATGGCCATCGGCGAGGCCGCCAGCGTGTCGGTGCACGGCGCCAACCGGCTGGGCTCGAACTCGCTGATCGACCTGGTCGTGTTCGGCCGTGCGGCTGGGCTGCGCTGCGCCGAGACGGTGGAGGCCGGATCGTCCCATCCCGAGCTGCCCTCGGACGCCAGCGACCTGGCGCTCGCCCGACTCGACCGTTTCCGCCATGCCGACGGCGGCACGCCGACGGCCGAGCTCCGGCTGCGCATGCAGCGGGCGATGCAGAGCAACTGCGCCGTGTTCCGCACCGGCGACGTGCTCGCCAAGGGCAAGTCGCTGATCCAGGACATCTGGTCCGCCAGCAAGGACATCAAGGTGACGGACCGCTCGCTGATCTGGAACACGGACCTGATCGAGACGCTCGAATACGACAACCTGATCTGCCAGGCGGCCGTCACCGTGGCCGGCGCCGTCGTGCGCACGGAGAGCCGGGGGGCGCATGCGCGCGAGGACTATCCGGACCGCGACGACCAGAACTGGATGAAGCACACGCTCGCCTGGGCCGACGACGACACCCAGAAGGTACGGATCGATTACCGCCCCGTGCACACCTACACGATGACCAACGACGTCAGCTACATCGAGCCCAAGGCGCGGGTGTACTGAGGCAATGCTCGTCCACAAGGCTCGATGTCATTGCCGGCTCGTGCCGGCAATCCATGAGCTCCGCCGTGGCCAATGAGTCGCAGGCGCCTGCCGGTTGATGAAACGGTGCAGTGTCTACATCCTGGCAAGTCAGAAGCATGGAGCGCTCTACGTTGGCTTTACAGGCGATCTGGCCCGGCGAGCGTGGGAGCACGGAGAAGGCTTGGTTGAGGGTTTCACCAAGACGTACGACGTGAAACAGCTCATGCATTTCGAGATGTTCGACGAGCCGGAACCGGCCATTCGAAGAGAGAAATCGCTGAAGACATGGCCGCGCGACTGGAAGGTCGATCCGATCGAAAGGGATAATCCGGATTGGGCTGGTTTGTATTCCGCGCTCACCCGGTAAACCGACTGAACCAGGTGCTCATGGATGCCCGGGACGAGCCGGGGCATGACACCGGAAGAAAGATGCAGACGATATGGTCCAACTGACACTGCCGAAGAATTCCACCATGTCCGAGGGCAAGACCTGGAACGAGCCCTCAGGGAGCGGCAACTGGCGGGCGTTCCGCGTCTATCGCTGGAGCCCCGACGACGACGAGAACCCGCGCATCGACACCTATCACGTCAATCTCGACGAGTGCGGGCCGATGGTCCTGGACGCGCTGATCAAGATCAAGAACGAGATCGATCCGACGCTGACCTTCCGCCGCTCCTGCCGCGAGGGCATCTGCGGCTCCTGCGCCATGAACATCGACGGCACCAACACGCTCGCCTGCACCTGCGGCATGGACGAGGTCGACGGCACGGTGAAGGTCTATCCCCTGCCCCATATGGAGGTGGTCAAGGACCTGGTCCCGGACCTGACCAACTTCTACGCCCAGCACCGCTCCATCGAGCCCTGGCTGCAGACGGAGACCACCGAGCCGCAGAAGGAATGGCGCCAGGGGCGCGAGGACCGCGAGAAGCTCGACGGGCTCTACGAATGCATCTTGTGCGCCTGCTGCTCGACCGCGTGCCCGTCCTATTGGTGGAACTCGGACCGCTATCTCGGGCCGGCCGTCCTGCTGCAGGCCTATCGCTGGGTGGTCGACAGCCGCGACGAGGCCACCGGCGAGCGCCTGGACAATCTCGAGGACCCGTTCCGGCTCTATCGCTGCCACACCATCCTGAATTGCACCAAGGCGTGCCCCAAGGGCCTGAACCCGGCCAAGGCCATCGCCGATCTGAAGAAGATCATGGTGGAGCGGCGGGTTTAGGCCTCTCGGGCTTGATGGCGCTCGTCCGCCGCTCTCCCGTTTTCACGCAGTCGTGTTCGGGATTTGAGCGAAGCCAGTCCCCAACCGTCGTCATTGCCGGGCTTGACCCGGCAATCCATTCCGTTTCCTCTCGATTTTGCCGAGAGGTCAGTGGAATGGATGCCCGGATCAAGTCCGGGCATGACGAAAATCGAGGGTGCGGTAGACCTCCCGAACGGCTGTCCGGGTGCACAACTTCAGGCCAGAAACCAAGGCCGCGGCTGCCGAAACCGCTCGCTGTCGCTTCGCCAAGCGGTAGCCGCGCCTGGATTCCGGCCTGCGCCGGGATGACGCCGGAGGAGGTCACCCGAACGACTGTCCGGGTGCGCCCCTCGGTCGGAAACCAAGGATGCTGTCGTTCAGATGCCTCCATGTCAGCGGTCGCCGGCAGCATCCTCCCGACCATCCATCCTACGCGCTCGCGCCGTTATCGATGCTTCCGGCGAACCGCTTCAGCAGCTCGAGCTGCTTCTCCCTGTTGGCATCGCTTTTCGCGCTGTCCTTGAGATTCGCGATCATCTTGTCCAGCAGCGCATCCCATTCGGCTTCGGACGTGCCGAAGATGTTTCTGTAGCTCGGGTCGGTGTGGTCGTAGAAGCCGCGAACGGTGCCGTCCGCGTCAAGTTTGGCGTTGGCGCCGATGCTTGCCGAAAGGAATGGCGTCGAGGCCAACATCTTCTCCGACGCGGTCATGTGCTTCGTGGCTTCCTCCCAGGCATCCTTCACCGATTGCGGGGCGTTGGGCGGCGGGAACTGAAACCCTGTGGCGGTGCCGTTGGTCACCAGCCCGTCATCGTTGATGTCCACATGGTTCTGGGGCGGCAGCAGCAGATTGACGGCGCCCTCCACGGTATCCGTGCCGATGACGCCACGGGTTTCCGCCAGGCTGTGAACGCGGCGCAGGACGTCGACATCCTCGGCCGGGAGCGATTTGATATAGGCGATGGGATCGTTGTAGGCGCCGGTCTCCGCCGCGTCCTGAACGATTTGCGCGAAACGCTCGCGGTCAGCGTCGGTCACGCCTCTGCTGTTCATCAGCCCCGCATCCTTGTCGCCAAAGACGCTGCCGGTCTCCTGCAGGTGCAGGAGCGTCTTGCCGACGGCATCCGAGACGCGGGGGGCGGCAATGATTGCCGCCTTCGCCCTTGGGGCGGCAGTTTTTTCCGGGCCGGTTGCGGGGGCCGACTGGGTCTTCGGCTCGGGGGCTTGCGTCTGGCCGACGCCGGCTTGGCCTTGGGTTCGCTGAAATCCGTAGATCGCCGACCCGATATTGATCGCACTCATGACTCACTCCACGCTGAACACGCCCTCGATGGGTCGCAAGGGCCGTGCCAGTGCGAGAGATCCGGACTAGGATGACGCCATGACCGGCTCCCAGGACCAGAAGCGCGTCGTCACGCTGATCGCGTCGGCGACGGAGATCGTATGTGCGCTCGGCTGTCGCGACTGGCTCGTCGGCCGCAGCCACGAGTGCGACTTCCCGACGGAGGTGGCGCGCCTGCCGGTGCTGACCGAGCCCAAGTTCCTGGTCGAGGGCTCGAGCTACGAGATCGACCAGCGCGTCAAGGCGGTGGTGCAGGAGGGGCTTTCGGTCTATCGCGTCGACGCCGAGGCGCTCAGCGCCGTGGCGCCGGAGATCATCGTCACCCAGGACCATTGCGAGGTCTGCGCCGTCAGCCTGCGCGACGTGGAGGAGGCGCTCTGCCAGATCACCGGCACGGACGCCCGGGTGGTCTCGCTGCATCCCGACAGCCTTGCCGATCTCTGGTCCGACATCGAGACCGTGGCCGGTGCGCTCGGCGTGCCCGAGCGTGGGCGCGCGCTGGAGGCCGAGCTGAAGGCGCGCATGGGCGCGGTGGTGGATCGGGCGCGGGCGCTCGCGAGCCGGCCGCGCGTGGCCTGCATCGAATGGATCGACCCGCTCATGTCCGGCGGCAACTGGATGCCCGAGCTGATCGAGATGGCCGGCGGCGACAACCTGTTCGGCGAGGCGGGCAAGCATTCGCCCTGGATGGAATGGGAGGATTTGAGGGACGCCGATCCGGACCTGGTGTTCGTGCAGCCCTGCGGCTTCGACATCCCGCGCACGCTGGAGGAGATGGCGCTGCTCGGCCGCCGGCCCGGCTGGGACGGCCTGAAGGCCGTGCGCGAGGGGCGCATCTATGTGGCCGACGGCAACCAGTACTTCAACCGGCCCGGGCCGAGACTGGCCGAATCCCTCGAGATCCTGGCCGAGGTGATTCACCCGGATGTCTTCTCCTTCGGCTATGAGGACACCGGTTGGGTCCGCTTCGAAGGGGGAAAGCCGCAATGACCAGGACCGTTCTGATCCTCTGCACGGGAAACTCGGCGCGCAGCATCATGGCCGAGGCCTATATCAACCAGGCCGGCAACGGCGCCTGGCGCGCCTACAGCGCCGGATCGCAGCCGACCGGCGCGCCGAACCCGTTCGCCCTGTCGACCCTGTCCGAGGCCGGGGTCTCGGCCGGGGAGGCCCGCTCGAAGTCCTGGGACGAGTTCGCGGGCCCCGGCGCGCCCGCCATGGATGTGGTGATCACGGTCTGCGACAACGCCGCCAACGAGACCTGCCCGGTCTGGCCCGGCGCGCCGCGCACGTTGCACTGGCCCTTCCCGGACCCGGCCGCCGTCGACGGCTCGGACGCGGACAAGGCCCTGGCCTTCCGCGAGGTCTTCGCGGCCATCCGCGCCAAGGCCGACGCCTTCCTGGCGGACGAGGCCGGAGCGCCGGACGCGGCGTAGCGTCGAACGCCACCGCCGCGTCCGGGCAAGGATCGTAAGCTGTTGGAGAGGAACGGGTCCGATCGACCCTGAAGGGCGTCAGGCCGCCGGCAGCAGTCGGCGCTGTATATCGACGTGATCGCCCAAAATGTCAGACATTTTTTGTTTTCTCATTTTGTCGGAAATGACCGACAAACAAAGCGCAGTCGATGATGATGTTGAGGCCAAATAGAGGCTCGGCTGGTGGGAGATACCCGAATCATTTCTCTAGGTGTTTGCGCCAAGTGACCCGAGAATGAAGTTGGAACCGATGGCCAAGTTAGCGTGATTTCGGAGCGGATTGTTACCCATATCGCGGCCCTTGAGAAAGTGGCGGTTAGCGTATCGCATAGCGAGAGTCATCCATGCTATGCGCGCCCTAATTTTGTCCAACTTTTGTCGCGAAATTCTCATTGTCTAGCGATTCCTGCTCGCTCCGTTTGAGACTGGCGAAAAAGGGAGTCTGTCAGTCGAATTTGGCATCACAAAACGACTTGGCAGAGAATCATGAGACTAGACATGAGTCTTCATATTTTGTTTACTACTATCAGTCAATTGTATGCGCGCGAGAGCTGCGTGTTGGCGCAACCACTCGACAGTGCAAAGGGTGATGTCTGTTCCATAGTTATTCCTCAACAGCGATTGTCGTCGCCAAGGTTGGGCTGGGAATAATGGACAAGATTAACACCTTAATAGCGGCTTGTGCTGCCTTAATTTCGATTTGGGCAATATATGAAGCTAAGTTTGCCCGCGAGGAACGGTTGCGTGCGATCAAATACGAAATAACATCGGACGCCGACTGGAATATTGTCCTTCTTGGTTCCAACCCGGAACAACGTGCTCCAGACAAGATATTTGCGACGCCGATATACATCACATCGAAAAGTACCAAGGGAATCAAAATTGGAGAGCGTCGGGCGGTTCAATTGCCCATAAGAACAGAGAAAGATGGCCGGCCGAAATATCAATTCTCGAAGATAGATAGTGTATTATGTTCTTATGAATCGAATAGGCCCGACTGCGAGAATTATGGTGTGGCAAGAATCAGGTTCGAATATGTGATAGGCGGTATTCGGACAAGCGCAATTGTTTCGAAGGGTGCTGGAGCAATATAGGTATGCGCTTGGTTGGGGCGGCGTTGCTGACGTTGATTCTCTTCTCAGAAGTAGCAGAAGCTCGTTGCCCTGATATAGCCCCGCTAATGTGGGGTGTCAGATACGAATCTGAGTCCTGCTGGCAACCTAGCTCCGAGCGCGGGAACCCGCATTCGACTATCTATTTGTCGAGAACATCTTTGGAGAAATTGATTGCCCGAGCTGAATTGGCTGGATTCCAGTCATCAGAGTTGCCGCTAGTTGCTCTAATAAATATATTAATATCAATAAAAGCAAAAAAATTGGAGACGATAAAGATAAGATATCCCATATACGATTCCTGCTATTATTATTCAGTAGAAAGAGGCTCTGACAAAAAGATCGATTTTATTTATCCTAATTTGAATGAAAAACAATGTGGTTCATTAAAAATCAACTTGGCAATTCTGCTATTATATCATTTGAAGGAAATTGTTGCCTTTGACCGCCTCGGATCTGCTTTTGCCCATCCTGGGTCTGCATTTGATGTGACTTCGATGAAGAGCATACTGGGGTATCAAATTGCGACTTCATTTATTAAGAAAGGCGATATGACAATTAATTATCTGTTCATCGAAACAGCTGATCCTATTTTCGTGAAGATGAAGGGAGAAGAATATGATCCCTGGTTGGCTGCGATGCAGTATTCAAAATTTAATGATACTGTTATTTTGTCGCGTAGTGGAGCGGTCGCAGGTGTAGTAGCTTCATTGGATCACAGACCAGACGAATTCGGCTTCGTGCGAGCGAAATTCTGGCCCGCTAATAAAGAGATGAAGCGGAATTTTCTGTCGGGGCGACTGGGAAAAAATTTTGAAAATACAATAAAATACATTCCACGTGATAACGCCGGCCACACTCTATTTTATGCAAATTTCGGTGCAGGTGTTAAGGTCCCAACTGAGGCGGAGTGGAAAGATTTGGATTATGCTGCAGCATTCATAAAGCATCACGGCGTGGATGTTGAGAAAATTGACGACAGAATTCGAGCGCTGATCGGTCGATAGTCGAATGATGGATTTCAATCATTCGAAGTTTGAGTGTCCTGAATTTCGGTAATTTGTATATATAGTTAAATTCGCGATTGTGCCGCGCTTGCCTGCCGCTTGCGAGGCGCACCCCTTTGCCGCCGGTAGCCTTGACAACCGCGCTGCTGATCAAAACCTGCGCCGGCGGTTCGCCGGCTGCCGATAAGGTATGAACCGCGGTATCGACCCAGAACACCCGACGTGGCGCGCCGCGCACGCTGCACTGGCCCTTCCCGGACCCGGCCGCCGTCGACGGCTCGGACGCGGACAAGGCCCTGGCCTTCCGCGAGGTCTTCGCGGCCATCCGCGTCAAGGCCGACGCCTTCCTGGCGGACGAGGCCGGTCCGCCGGACGCGGCGTAGCGTCGAGCGCCACCGCCGCGTCCGGGCAAGGATCGTAAGCTGTTGGAGGGGGGCGGTCGACCCCGAGATGCGTCAGGCCGCCGGCAGCAGCCGGCGCTGTATATCGAGAACCGCCATCACGAACCCCATCTCGTCCTCGACGGCCTCGCGCCAGATCGAGAAGTAGTTGGGGGTCGCGGGCTCCACCTCGCCGACCACCTCGCCGTGCTCGAAATGCAGCACCGCTTCGTACTTCCGGGCCACGCGCTGCATCTTCCGGTTCTCAAGCAGGCAGTTCATGTAGATGCGGTGGATGCCGCGGTTGCGGGCGGACCGGATGATGCGGCCGAGCAGGTCGGTGCCGATGCCGCTGTCCTGATAGTCCTTCTCCACCGAGAACGCCGCCTCGGCCTCGCCGCGCAGCGCCGCGCCCAACCGGCGCAGCTCGGCGGCGGCACGTACCTCGCCGTCCTCCACATAGCCATAGACCAGGCTCTTCATGTCGTTGACCCGCAGCGCATAGTCTTCGACGAACCGGTCGTCAGCGGCCATGCCGAAGCGCATGCGGCGGCTGTCCGGGTCGAGCCGGAGCAGATGGTCCCGAAACAGACCGATCTCCGTGACCCAGAGCTTGCGAACGTTTCCCCTCCCGACCAGATTACCGTCCATAGGAACCTCCATCTAGGTCTGAGTGATTCGCAGTCTTCACCCCCTTACTTTGTGCGGCGCACATGGAATGGCAAGGGGTTTGTGTTGCGGCGCACAATATTTGCGCATTATGGCGCAGCTATGGCGCCCGTGGGACACACATTTGGTAAAGAATTAACCATTTCAAGAGGTTGACAAGCGACAACCGGCCGCTGCTGGGTTGCCGTGGGAGCCCCGATTCGACCGCTTGCGGGGCATCCATGTCGCAGTTGCGTCCCGCCGAACGGCATGGCTCGCGCGGGCGCTCCAGGCCGGTCCCGAGGGCGCGGGGCGCGGCATGTGGTCCGCGGGACGGCCGATTGCGGCGCGCCCGGCGCGGCGCTAATGTGCGCCGAAGATCCACAACAGCGGACGCGCCGGCGCGTCCGAGCTGCGGGAGGACACGCGGATGACACGTGACATCGGGCATTTCATTGGCGGCAAGAGAGTTGCCGGCGCCAGCGGCCGCTTCGGCGACGTTTTCGATCCGAACACCGGCGAGGTGCAGGCCAAGGTGGCGCTCGCGGCCCAGGACGAGGTGCGCGCGGCGGTCGAGAACGCCAAGGCGGCGCAGCCGGCCTGGGCGGCGCTCAATCCGCAGGTGCGCGCCCGCGTCTTCTTCAGGTTCCTCGATCTGGTCCACCAGGAGAAGGACGCGCTGGCGCGGCTGCTCTCCTCCGAGCACGGCAAGACCGTGCCGGACTCCCATGGCGACATCCAGCGCGGCGTCGAGGTCTGCGAGTTCGCCTGCGGCGCGCCCCATCTCCTGAAGGGCGAGTTCAGCGACAGCGCCGGGCCGGGCATCGACATGTATTCCATGCGCCAGCCGCTCGGCGTGGTCGCCGGCATCACGCCGTTCAACTTCCCGGCCATGATCCCGATGTGGAAGTTCGCGCCCGCCATCGCCTGCGGCAACGCCTTCATCCTGAAGCCGTCGGAGCGCGATCCCTCCGTGCCCATGCGGCTGGCGGAGCTGATGATCGAGGCGGGCCTGCCCGAAGGCATCCTCAACGTCGTCAACGGCGACAAGGAGGCCGTGGACGCCATCCTGACGGACCCGGACATCCAGGCCGTCGGCTTCGTCGGCTCCACGGCCATCGCGGAGTACGTCTACAAGACCGGCACCGCGACGGGTAAGCGCGTGCAGTGCTTCGGCGGCGCCAAGAACCACATGATCGTCATGCCCGACGCCGACATGGACCAGACCGTCGACGCCCTGATCGGCTCCGGCTACGGCTCGGCGGGCGAGCGCTGCATGGCCATCTCCGTCGCCGTTCCCGTGGGCGAGCAGACCGCCGACGCGTTGATGGAGCGGCTGGTGCCGCGGGTCGAGTCCCTGAAGATCGGGCCTTCCACCGACGAGAGCGCCGATTACGGCCCGCTGGTCACCGAGCAGGCCCTGAAGCGCGTCCGCGACTATGTGGATCTGGGGATCGAGGAGGGCGCCACGCTCGCCGTGGACGGCCGCGACTTCACCATGCAGGGCTACGAGAGCGGCTATTTCATGGGCGGCTGCCTGTTCGACCATGTCGGCCGCGACATGCGCATCTACAAGGAGGAGATCTTCGGCCCGGTGCTCTCGGTGGTCCGCGCCAAGACCTACGACGACGCGCTGGAGCTGCCCATGTCCCACGAATACGGCAACGGCGTCGCCATCTTCACCCGCGACGGCGACGCCGCGCGGGACTTCGCCCAGCGCATCAATATCGGCATGGTCGGCATCAACGTGCCGATCCCGGTGCCGCTGGCCTATCACACCTTCGGCGGCTGGAAGCGCTCGGCCTTCGGCGACCTGAACCAGCACGGTCCCGACTCGATCCGCTTCTACACCCGCACCAAGACCGTGACCTCGCGCTGGCCCTCCGGCGTCAAGGACGGCGCGGAGTTCGTCCTGCCGACGATGAAGTAGGGCCGCGCCCGCAGGCCGCCCGCGCTTCGGCGTCGCGCGACGCCCGTCTTGACCCTGCCTCCGGAAGCCGTTAGCCCGGAGCGGCTCAATTGGGGGTGTCGATGGACGGCGGGCCTTTACAGCGATATCGGGCGATGACGGATGCGGGCGAGATCTCGCTCGACATGGCCCAGCTCCTGGCGGCGGAGAAGCTGCAACTGCTGGCCAACCGGCTGTCGCAGTACGAGCCGCCCGCCCGCACCGACTTCTTCTCCTTCTTCACGCGCAAGCGCGGCGAGGTGCCTGAGGGGCTCTACATGTTCGGCGGCGTCGGCCGCGGCAAGACCATGCTCATGGACATCTTCTATGAGACGGTCCCCTTCGAGCCCAAGCGCCGCCTGCATTTCCACGAGTTCATGGCCGAGGTCCACGAGCTGATCGCCAAGTTCCGGAAGCTGCACGACGGCGATCCGATCCCGCTGGTGGCCGAGGCGCTGGCCAGCGAGGCGCGGCTGCTCTGCTTCGACGAGCTGCATGTCACCGACATCGCCGACGCCATGATCCTGGGCCGGCTGTTCCAGGGGCTGTTCGAGGCCCATTGCGTCATGGTCGCCACCTCGAACGCGGCGCCGCAGGAGCTTTACAAGGACGGGCTCAACCGCCCGCTGTTCGAGCCCTTCATCGAGCTTGTCGAGGACCGCATGGAGGTCTTGCAGCTCGAGTCCTCCAGGGACTATCGGCTGGAGAAGCTGCAGGGCAGCGCGCTTTACTTCACGCCGGCCGACGAGGCCGCGCGCGTGGCCCTTGCGCAGACCTGGAAGCGCCTGACCGGCCACGACCGCGGCGTGCCGGCGACGATCGAGGCCAAGGGGCGGACGCTCGAGGTGCCCGAGGCTTGCCTGGGCGTCGCCCGTTTCGCGTTCCCGGACCTGTGCGAGCGGCCGCTGGCCGCCGCCGATTATCTGCGCATCGCCCACGCCTACCATACGGTGCTGCTGGAGGGCATTCCGGTGATGGGCCCTGAGAACCGGGACGCCGCGCGGCGCTTTATCAACCTGATCGACACCTTCTACGACAACGGCGTCCGCCTGGTCGCCTCGGCCGAGGCGGAGCCGACGGAGCTCTATCGCAAGGGCGACGGGGTAGACCTCTTCGAGCGCACCGCCTCGCGCCTGATCGAGATGCGCTCGGAAGCCTATCTGGCGGGCCGCACGGGCGACGCCGCCGTCGCCTGAGGGAGGCCGTGCCGTGCGGTAACGAAGCGGCTTGCACGGGCATCCTATTCGGGCTAACCAAGCCGGCGAGCCAACAGGGGTTCGAATTGGCGGGTTTTCAAGTCTTTAGGAGCTATTTATGGCGCGCAACAAGATTGCGCTGATCGGCGCTGGCATGATCGGCGGCACCCTCGCGCATCTCGCGGGTCTGAAGGAGATGGGCGACGTCGTCCTCTTCGACATCATGGAGGGCCTGCCGGACGGCAAGGCGCTGGATATCGCCGAGTCGGCGCCGGTGGAGGGCTTCGACGCCCAGCTCAAGGGCGCCAACGAGTATGCCGACATCAAGGGCGCCGACGTGGTCATCGTGACCGCGGGCGTGGCGCGCAAGCCCGGCATGAGCCGCGACGACCTCCTGGAGATCAACCTGAAGGTGATGGAGCAGGTCGGCGCCGGCATCAAGAAATACGCGCCGGACGCTTTCGTGATCTGCGTCACCAATCCGCTGGACGCCATGGTCTGGGCCCTGCAGAAGGCCTGCGGCCTGCCGCGCAACAAGGTGGTGGGCATGGCCGGCGTGCTGGACTCGGCGCGTTTCCGGCATTTCCTGGCGGAGGAGTTCGACGTCTCGGTCGAGGACGTGACCGCCTTCGTGCTCGGCGGCCATGGGGACACCATGGTGCCCCTGCCGCGCTACTCGACCGTCGCCGGCATCCCGCTGCCGGACCTGATCAAGATGAAGTGGATCACCCAGGCGCGCCTCGACGAGATCGTGCAGCGCACCCGCGACGGCGGCGCCGAGATCGTCGGGCTGCTGAAGACCGGCTCGGCCTATTACGCGCCGGCCTCCTCGGCCATCGTCATGGCCGAGGCCTACCTGAAGGACAAGAAGCGGGTGCTGCCCTGCGCGGCCTATCTGAACGGCGAGTACGGCGTCAAAGGCCTCTATGTGGGCGTGCCGGTGGTGATCAGCGCCAAGGGCGCCGAGCGCGTGGTCGAGATCGAGCTGAACGCCAAGGAGCAGGAGGCTTTCATGAGCTCGGTCGAGGCGGTGAAGGGGCTGGTCGAGGCCTGCCAGAAGATCGCGCCGGGCCTTGCCGGAGGAGCATGACGGGCTCTGACGACGCCTTGCACGCGTGGCGGCTCCGCCGGGATCGGATCTATGGCCGCTCATGACGTTCACCCCCGAGGCGACAGCCACTAACGGAATGGTGCTTCCATGAACATTCACGAATATCAGGCCAAGGCGGTCTTGAGAGAGTTCGGCGTGCCCGTGCCGAACGGCGCGGTGGCGTTCTCGCCGGAGGAGGCGGTCGCGGCCGCCAAGGAGCTGGGCAGCAAGGCCTGGGTGGTGAAGGCGCAGATCCATGCCGGCGGCCGCGGCAAGGGCGGCGGCGTCAAGCTCGCCAAGACCATCGACGACGTGCGCGCCGAGGCCGACACCATCCTGGGCATGACGCTGGTCACCCATCAGACCGGGCCCGAGGGCCGGCTGGTGCGCCGGGTCTATATCGAGGAAGCCTCGGAGATCGCGCGCGAGCTTTACCTGTCCTGCCTGGTCGACCGGGCCACCTCCCGCGTCGCCTTCATCTGCTCGACCGAGGGCGGCATGGATATCGAGGAGGTGGCCGCCGAGACGCCGGAGAAGATCCTGACCCTGACCGTCGATCCGGCCAGCGGCTATTCGGGCTTCCACGGCCGCAAGGTCGCCTATGCGCTGGGCCTGGAGGGCGATCAGGTCAAGCAGTGCGTCAAGCTGATCGGCAATCTCTACCGCGCCGTGACCGAGAAGGACGCCAGCCTGCTGGAGATCAACCCGCTGATCGTCACCGGCGCCGGCGACCTGGTCTGCCTCGACGCCAAGATGAACTTCGACTCCAACGCGCTCTACCGCCACGCCGACATCTTCGAGCTGCGCGACATCGACGAGGAGGACCCGGCGGAGGTGGAGGCCTCGCGCTTCGACCTGAACTACGTCAAGCTCGACGGCAGCATCGGCTGCATGGTCAACGGCGCCGGCCTGGCCATGGCCACCATGGACATCATCAAGCTCTACGGCTCCGAGCCCGCCAACTTCCTCGACGTCGGCGGCGGCGCCAACAAGGAGCAGGTGATGAACGCCTTCAAGATCATCCTGTCGGATGAGAATGTGGAGGGCATCCTGGTGAACATCTTCGGCGGCATCATGCGCTGCGACATCATTGCCGAGGGCATCGTCGCGGCGGCCAAGGAGATGAGCATCGAGGTGCCGCTGGTGGTGCGGCTCGAAGGCACCAATGTGGATCTGGGCAAGAAGATTCTCAACGAATCGGGCCTTGCCATCATCGCCGCCGACGATCTGGCGGACGCCGCCCAGAAGATCGTGGCGCAGGTCAAGGAGGCAGCCTGACATCGGCCCTTAGATGGTTCATCTGCTCCTATGTGTCATCAGCCCGATAGCGCTGATCGCCTTCTTGTTCGTCGGCTCTTATGTGGGCTGGAGAGTTAAGAAGGATGACTCGGCAGACAAGCCATTTGCCATCGGATGCCTGAGCATGGCGGCGTTGTTCATCTTTCTGGTGTGGGCCTTCTCAGGCGCCTGTCGTCTGTTTTGATCCGGTGGGACGTTTTGGATGGTGGTCATGAGAATGGCGGTTGGATTTCGAGAGCTTCATGACGTGAAGAGATGTATTCAGGTCCGTTTCCCGGTTAACTTGAGGGATTGAGATACCATGTCCGTCCTCGTCGACTTGAGCACCAAGGTCATCTGCCAGGGCTTCACCGGCAGCCAGGGCACCTTCCACTCCGAGCAGGCCATCGCCTACGGGACCCAAATGGTCGGGGGCGTGACCCCCGGCAAGGGCGGCACCGAGCATCTGGGCCTGCCGGTCTTCGATACCGTGTATCAGGCGGTGGGCGAGATCGGCGCCAACGCCACGGTC
>JAKSBI010000543.1 GCA_022361215.1 Hyphomicrobiales bacterium
CGCGATCCGGCGGACGACCGGCGGGCGCGCCGGCTGACGGGCCTGGTGCCCCAGCAGATCGCCGTCTACGAGAAGCTGACGGCCAAGGAGAACCTGATGGCGTTCGCGCGGCTGATGGGGGTGGCCGACAAGGACGCTCCGGCCGTGGCCGATCAGGTGCTCCAGCTCGTGCGCCTGCAGGACCGGGGGGACGACCGCGCGGGCACGCTCTCCGGCGGCATGCGCCGGCTGCTCAACATCGGCGCGGCGCTGATGCACAAGCCGCGGCTGCTGGTGCTGGACGAGCCGACGGTGGGCGTCGACCTGAAGACGCGCGGGCGCCTGATCGCCCTGCTCCGGACGCTGCGCGACAACGGCCTGGCGTTGCTGCTCACCACCCACGACATGGACGAGGCCGAAGCGCTCGCCGACCGCGTGGCCATCATCGTCGACGGCAAGATCCAGGCGCTCGGCCGGCCGGACGAACTGGTGGAGCGCACCTTCGGCAAGCGTAAGCTGATCACCATCGTGTTCGACCCGGAGTTCGCCTCGTCGGAAGAGACGCTGGCCAACGGCGCGCTGAGATCGGCGGGGCTGCACCGGGTGGCGCCGGGCAACCGCTGGACCGGCCTGATCGCGGGCGACGACGCCGAGATCGCGGACCGGATGGAGGCGCTGCTGGCGGCCAACCCCATGGCGCGGGAGGTGCGCGTCCGGAAGCCCGGGCTCGACTCCCTGCTGGCCCGCTTCACGGACCGCGAGACCGCCTGATGCGGCGCTCCGTCTTTCAGGTGATGCTGCTCAGCCTGGTCCGGGACAGGGGCGCGCTGATCTCGAGCTTCGTGCTGCCCGGGCTGGTGTTCCTGATCTTCGCGGTGATCTTCACCGGCACCACGGGCGGCATGATCACCGTGCGGCTGGCCATCGCCGACCTGCGCCAGAGCGAGGCGTCCAACCGCCTGGTCGAGGCGCTGGTCGCGCAGGAGGGCATGCGCCGCGTGGGCAGCGCCACGCTGACGTCCGAGGACGTGCGCGACCTAGTGCGCAGCGGCACGGCCGATGTCGGCCTGGTCGTCCGCCGGTCCGGCCCCCCGCTGGGCTCGGCCGAAACGGGCGGCGCGCCGGCGCTGCAGATCCTCTCCGATCCGGCGCGCGAGATCTCGGTCATGGTGCTGAAGGGCGCCCTGCAGAAGGCGCATCTGACGGCCCTGCCCGACGCGCCCTTCCGGCAGATCGCCCGCGTGCTGGAGCGCGATTTCCTGACCCTCGACCCGGCGCAGAAGGCCCGGCTGGACCGGGGCCTCGATGCCATGCGCGCGGGCGCGGGCGACGATAAGGCCGGCGGCGTCGACCTGCAGGTCCCGTCCGAGCGCGTCGACGTCGCCGGCAGCCAGAACGTGGAGACGGGCGTGGCCTATTATGCGGGCGCCGTGGCCATCCTGTTCCTGCTGCTCTCGGCGGCGAACGGCGCCATCACGCTGCTCGACGAGAAGGAGACCGGGCTTCTGGACCGGGTGGCCATCGGGCCCGGCGGCATGCGCGTTGTGCTGGAGGGCAAGTTCGCGTTCCTGGTCGTGCAGGGCATGTTGCAGGTGCTGGTGATCTATCTTATCGCCTGGGCCTGGTTCGGCCTGGACCTGCCGGGGCACATCCTGCTCTGGGCCGCGACCACGTTCCTGGCGGCGACGGCAGCGGCGGGGCTCGGCCTGCTGCTGATCACGCTCTGCACCAGCCGGCAGCAGGCGCAGACGCTCGCCAACATCGTCATCCTGATGGTCTCGGCCATCGGCGGCAGCATGGTGCCGCGCTTCCTGATGCCCGACTGGATCCAGCGCGTCGGCTGGCTGACCCCCAACACCTGGACGCTGGAGGCCTACGGCGCCATCTTCTGGCGCGGCGAAGGCGTGGCCGCGCTGGTCGTGCCCTGGGCCGCGCTCGCCGCCGCCGGCCTGATGGGTCTCGCGGGGGCGGTGCTGCTGGCGCAGCGGCGGTATTGAGGCGGCGGCCGGGGGAGGATTGGCTAGCCCTACCGCCTTCCCCGTCATTCCCGCGAACGCGGGAATCCATTGGCGTTAGCGACGGACCAAGACGCCGAGATTGCCGCCTCGGCCGAGCCACCCGCACGTTTCGCGCTAGAGCCGCAAGGCCTGTACGCAGCGGCCGATGCCAATGGATTCCTGCTTTCGCAGGAATGACGGAGTGTGTGGACCTTCGGCTGATCGTGTCGAGACCGCCTAGACGGTCGGCCGGTAGTTGCGCTGCTTGGAGGTCTTGCCGATGCCCGGGTTGAAGGTGTTGGTGGGGTCGAGGGCGCGGTAGAAGTCGCGCAAGGCCGGCTTGGCCTCGTAGAGGTGGCCGACATTGTGCTCGGCCGGGTATTCGGCGCCGCGGCCGTCGAGCAGCTCCAGCATCTGGGCCTTCAGGAGGCGCACGTCCGCGCCCTTCTTGACGATGTAGTCCTGGTGGAAAACGTGGCAGAGGAAGTGGCCGTAGTAGAGCCGGCCGAGGAGGTGCTGCGCGATCTCGTCCGGCAGGGTCTCCATCCAGTCGGCGTCGTTGCGGCGCAAGGCGATGTCGAGGGCCAGGATGTCCTCGACCTGGCGCTTGTGAATGGCGGCGTAGCGCACGGCGGCGCCCGCCGCGGCGAAGCGGTGCAGCAGGGCCTTGGCGCCTTCGGCCTCGGTGCATTTGAAATAGGC
>JAKSBI010000290.1 GCA_022361215.1 Hyphomicrobiales bacterium
AGCGCTGCCGGCGCGATGGCGACATCCTCGCTCAGCACGATGACGGCCACGTCGCTTCGGAACCGGTCCGCGGCGGTCTTGGGCGGCGCAGCCGGCGCTTTCATGAAGCGCACGCAGGCCGGCCTGGCATGCGCCAGATAGGTGTCGAGCCGGGCGCCGGCCAGGAAATGCACGTTCGACAGTGGTACGGGCTTGCCGGACCCCTTGTTCACCAGGCAATGCGCCGCCGTGACCACCAGGCGCGGCGCGATCAGGGTGCCCGTGCAGTGCCGCCTGCGGCGATAGCCCGCGATGTTGACGCGCCCGATGGCAGTCCAGGGCGCGGCGGTGTTGTCGACGATGCTGCGGTCGTCCTTGCCGATGACGCCGGGAAAGTAGCGTTTGTCCGGTTCGGCGCCGGCACTCGCCGCGAGCGCCGAGGCGCAAAGCGCGACCGTCGCGCCGCCGAGCGCTGCTCTTATGAGACTTGCCATTCGATCTGCGCTTCCGTGCGTCCGGCTATCGCCTCTTCTCAGGCCCTTTGGCCTTCAGGGTTTCGACGAAGGCCGACACGTTCTCCACGTCCTCCAGCGTGATCTCGACCGGATGGGCGTTGGGCGGCAGATAGTCCATGGGCCGCCCGATGCCCTTCACCGTGACGAAGGCCGGGTGCGGCCGGCGCGCGTAGAAGGTGGCGAAGCGATCTTTGTAGTCCGGCCGGCGCGTCACGAGAAGCTGAAACGAGGGCGTGCTGGAGATCCCGCCGGTCGGGTTGAAGTCCCCCACCACATGACAGCGCGAGCAATGCGCCTCCGCCACCTTGCGGCCCTTCTCCACATCGCCGGCCGCGGCCGCGCGCGGCATGCAAACGATCATCGCCGCCAGCATGTACACTGCCGTCCGTTTCACACTCTCCTCCCTGGCGGGACTATATGGCGCTGGGCTGCCAACCGCAAAATGACGCGCATTCAAAGGAGGTTGAGAATCCGTTGTCGCTCGGGAGACCGCGTATTCAACAGCAATTCGAGTAGCCGTGCTTGTGTCAATCGCTCGCTGGCTTAGTATTGCGGGCGATGCATTCGAGCTGGAGCGGGCGATGAGTGTGGATTTGCCGGATTTTTTGAAATCCGGCGAGATTGCGCGGCTTATTCCTGTGGCGAGCGCGAGCCAAAAGGAGAGGCATGCAGCCTCTGTTCTTTTGGCGACGCTTTCAATTGTCAGACCGCTTGCACGAGATCTGTTTGCCACCATCGGTCGGCGCGTAGGGACGACGACCGCGGTCGACGCCTATACCGAGGTGGTCTTCCATAACCAGAATGGCGAGCGCAGCGCGCGGCCCGATGGGCTTCTCATTCTCAAGACATCCCGCACCGAATGGCGCGCGCTGATCGAAGCCAAGATTGGAAACGCGAAGATCGATGTCGAGCAGATCGAAGCCTATGCGAGACTCGCGCGCGAGAACGCAATCGACACGATCATAACGATATCGAACGAGCTCACCGTCATTCCGGAGCAGACGCCTTACGCCCTGCCATCCGGCATCGGTCGGCGCGTTGCCGTCTACCATTGGTCCTGGATGAAGCTGATAACGGTGGCGACGCTTTTGATTGCGAGAGAGGACCAGTTCGACGAAGAGCAGCACTACATACTCAAGGAGATGGTTCGGTACCTTTCGCACGAGAACATCGGCGTGAAAGGGTTCCATCGGATGTGTTCGGATTGGAAGCCGCTGCTATCGAAGGTCCACGCGGGTGCGACGGTCCAGAAGAACGACATCGACGTCGTCAATACGATCAAGTGCTGGCACCAGGAACAGCAGGATATTTGTCTTATTCTCAGTCGGCATCTGAGAGCGCCGGTGAGCCTGCGCTTGAAGAGATCGCATCGAGACGATCAGTCGATGCGCATTGCCGACGACGCGCAGGCCCTTGCCGAAACGAAGAGGCTCATGGCGGCATTCGAGGTTCCCAATCTCGCAGGCCCCATGGAAGTGGTCGCGGATCTCCGCAGGCGGAACATCGTCTGCCGCATGCAGGTCGCAGCTCCCGAAGACAGGAAGCGATACGCATCGCGGCTGAATTGGCTGCTGCGTCAACTGCCCGACGACCTGGATCGGTCCGCTGTCGTCAGAGTCTATTGGAAGGGCGGCGGCGAAACATACGCCTCGGTGCCGGAGCTGAGGGATGATGTGAAGGTGGCGGATATCGAGCGGCCGGGTGCGGTCCCGCGGTCGTTCGAGGTTGCTGTCATCTCCGATCTGGAGCGAAAGTTCTTCGGGCCCCAGAGCTTCATCGAAGGGTTGGAGGCTGCCGTGCCTCAATTCTACGACTCGGTTGCGAAGCATATCCGTGAGTGGCGTGCGATGCCTCCGGAGGGGCCGGCCGTCCAGGTGGACGAGAATCTGACCGAGCCTTTCGATCGCGCCCGCGTTGTCCGTCGAAACCCCGATCGTGTGGCGCACAAAGGCTCGATCGACGGCCGCGTCTATTCGATCTTCGAGGATGGCTCGATCGAGGTGGAGACTCCCAGAGGCGTCAAGTGGTTCAGGGACCTGGCGGCGCTCCAATCGTTCGCTGCCGCCAGTTCATAAGAGACGTATCCGGGCTGCCGGTGGTAGATCCACCTCATGTCTGCATCGGACGGCAGACACCGAAACCAAGGCAAACGAGAAGTACAAGACAGCGCCCGCCCGGTTGCGCGGGTCGGCAGGGGAGGTCCGAGGCATGACGGGTTTCGACGGCACCATCCGCCCGATCGCCAAGGGCGATGTCGAGGCGGTGCGCGATCTGCATGCGCGCTCCTTCGCGGGCCTCGCGGGCAGCCACAACACGGCCGCCCAGATCGATGCCCATCTCGCGCTGATCCGCGCCCCGGACTACGCGGCGGCGCTCCTGTGCAACAACCTTCTGCTCGCCGAGGGCCGGGACCGCCGCATCGTCGGCTCGGCTGGCTGGTGCGAGACCGAGGGCGAGCCGGGAACGGCGCGCATCCGCAAGGTCTTCGTCGCGCCCGACGCCGCCGGCACCGGGCTCGGGCGCCGTCTCGTCGAGGCGGCGGAGGCGGACGCCCGCGCCCGCGGCGCCACCGGCTTCTTCGTGCGCGCCAACGCCAATGCGGCGGCCTTCTACGAGCGCCTCGGCTACCGTCCCGTCGAGACTGGCGCCATGCCGGGCCCGGGCGGCGTGGCAATCCCCGTGGTGTTCATGCGAAAGCCGGGTGGATAGGAACAGGGGTCAGACCTCTATCGTCTCTCTCGGCGTCATCCCGGCGAAGGCCCACAGGTGTCCGGGATGACGCCGGAGGAGGTCTCCCGGACGTCGGTGGGCGTAGGGTGTGAACCCTCAAACCCAAAAAGCCGCTAGCCGTCCTCGACCTTGACGACGAAGGGGCGCTCCGCGCGGGCCTCGGGGTCGAACTCGGAGCGGCCGGTGTGGTTGATGTGCCGGCCGTAGGTGTGCAGCGACAGGGAGATCTCGTCGCCCACGTTCCAGACGCTGTGGATGTCGTCGGGCAGGCAGGCCGACGAGCCGCCCGCCGTCATCACTCGCTCGCCGGCCCGCTCGAGCTCGGCATAGCCCGGCTTGGAGCCGTCGTCGCGACGAACCCACTCCACCTCCTGCTCCTGGCCCTCGATCCCGGCCACCACGGCCCAGGTGGCGTGATTGTGGGGCAGCGTGCCCCGGTCCGGCAGCCAGGAGATCAGGAACACCGCCAGGTCGTGGTTGTCCTCCTCGTGCAGCAGGTGGACGCCGAAGCCCTGCGCTTCGTCGCAAGCGCGATGCTCGTCGGTGATCCAGCCGGGCGCGGCCGCAAGCCGCGTCGCCAGCGGGCGAATGCGTTCCGTGATGCGCCGCGGGTCCGTCTCCTCGCCGACAATGGCCCTGATGTCGCTGACATAGTCCGCGACCGAGTAATCCGTCATGAGTGTTGTCCTTCCCAGGATGTCCGATTTTTTTCGCGCGGATCTTACTGTGCCGGTGCGGCAAACGCGATAGCGGCCGGGTTGCGCCGGCGGTGCGGGCCCGGCGCCTCTCTTTGGGCTTGCAATACGGGCGGAGCGCTGCTTGAACGCTGTTCCACCACCTGCCAGAGACGCTCGACGCATGGACCGTTTCGCTTCCGCTGCCGCGCTGCTGCGCGACCATCACCCGCAGCGCCCCGTTCTCGGGCTGCGGCCCCACGCAGCCGGCCGGGCGGCGCGCTGGTTCCGCCACACTTTTCCGGGAACCGTGGTCTATGCGCTGAAGGCGAACGACGCCCCGGCCATCGTCGAGGCCTTGGCCGCGGCCGGCATTCGTCAGTTCGACGTCTCCTCCGTCGACGAGATCGAATGCGCCAGGCGGATCCCCGGCGCCAGGCTCTCGCTCATGACCCCGGTGAACGGGCGCGAGACCATCCGCCGGGCCTATTTCGAGTTCGGCGTCACCACCTTTGCCCTCGACAGCGCGGCGGAGCTGGAGAAGATCTGGCAGGAGACCAACGGCGCCAAGGACCTGACGCTCTTCGTGCGGCTGGCCTGCGCCAACGCCGACAGCCTGATCCCGCTGGAGCACAAATACGGCGCGGCCGAGCGCGAAGCGCCGGACTTGCTCGTCAAGGCACGCCGGGCCGCGGCCCGGCTCGGCGTCACCTTCCATGTGGGATCGCAGGCCATGAGCCCGGCCGGCTACGCCACGGCGCTCGACGGCATCGGGCGGCTGATCCGCGCCTCGGGCGTCATGGTCGACGCGGTCAATGTGGGCGGCGGCTTCCCCAGCCGCTACGTGGATGCCGAGCCGCCGAACCTCGCGGGCTACATGCGGGAGATCCGCGCCGGCTTCGAGCGCCTGGCGGTGGGCGAGGGGTGCGCGCTGGTCTGCGAGCCGGGGCGGGCGCTGGTGGCCGAGGCCGAGTCGGTGCTGGTGCGCGTGGAGGCGCGCCGGGGCCGGCATCTCTACATCAATGACGGCGCCTTCGGCACGCTCTTCGACGCCGCCCATTCGGGCATCGTCTTCCCGGCCCGCCTGGTGCGGCCGACCGCGGGCACGCAGGCGCCGCCGGAGCCTTTCGCGCTCTACGGTCCCACCTGCGACAGCATCGACGCGATGCCCGGGCCCTTCCACCTGCCGGGCTGTATCGGCGAGGGCGACTACATCGAGATCGGCCAGATCGGCGCCTATGGGCGGGTCATGGCGACCCGCTTCAACGGCTTCGGCCGCTACGACGAGGCGCTCTTTGCCGACGCGCCCATGTTGACGGCCTATGCGGAGGACGCGGAGCCGGCGGACGCATCGGCACAACTGAGCGGCTAGGCCCGCGGCGCCTTTGAGCACGCTCTCCTACCGCCCGCCCGAACGCGCCTTCCTCGGCCCCGAGGGCGCCGCTGCGCGCCCGGAGGAGGCCGCGGCCCTGGTCATTCCGTTCCCGCTGGAGGCGACGGTCACCTATGGCCGCGGCACCGCGCGCGGTCCCGAGGCCATTATCGCGGCCAGCCCCGAGCTGGAGTTCTTCGACGAGACGCTCGGCCACGAGCCCTGCCGCGCCTTCGGCATCGCCACGTTGGAGACGCCGCAGGTCGCCGCGCCGGTTGCCGCGGCCGTCGATCAGGCGGCGGCGCTGGTCTCGCAGGCGCTCGATGCCGGCCATCTGCCGCTGGTCCTGGGCGGCGAGCATGCGCTGACCGCGGGCGCCGTGCGCCCGTTCGCCGAGCGCTACCGTGATCTCGCCGTGCTCCAGTTCGACGCCCATGCCGATCTGCGGGACGTCTATCTGGGCGAGCCCTACAGTCACGCCTGCGCCATGCGGCGCGTGCTCGATGCGGGCCATGTGCGCCTCGTCGCCGTCGGCCTGCGCAACATCTCGGCCGACGAGCTCGCCTTCGCCGAGCGCAGCCGGGACCGGATCTCCCTGCATTGGGCCAGGACCAGGGCGAACTGGGACCCGGCCGAGATCGTGGCGCCGCTCGCCGGCCGGCCCCTCTATGTCAGCTTCGACGTGGACGCCTTCGACGCCAGCCTGATGCCGGCCACCGGAACGCCGGAGCCCGGCGGCCTCTTCTGGGACGACGCCATGGCGGTCCTGGAGGCTGCGGCGGCGGTCGCGACCGTCGTCGGCGCCGATATCGTGGAGCTGGCCCCCATCGACGGATTGCATTCTTGCGACTTCACGGGCGCCAAGCTTGCCTATAGACTCCTCGGTCTGGCATTGACCGGCCCGGACAACGCGCAGCCGCCGTCATAACATACGTCGTTTTCGCTAGGCCGCCGGCCAATCCGGTTTGGCAAGGCCGGGGTCCCGTGTATCCGCATATCACCGGCCGAGCGCTCCTATCGGCCCCAGCGGCTGCAACGACGGCTCTGCATACAGGGCCGAGCAAGACACGAGGATCAGACCAATGACGACCGGAACCGTGAAGTGGTTCAGCCCCGTAAAGGGCTACGGTTTCATCACGCCCGACGATGGCGCCAAGGACGCCTTCGTGCACATTTCCGCCGTGGAGCGGGCCGGGCTCACGAGCCTCAACGAGGGTCAGCGCGTCGAGTACGAGCTGCAACCCGGCCGCGACGGCAAAAGCTCGGCGGAGAATATCAAGGTCGTCGGCTAAGCCCGCCGCGACCGACTTGAAAGGGCCCGCCCATGCGGGCCTTTTTTCATGGCCGCATCGGCCTCCGTGAGGCGCATCCGCCCACGAAAGCGGCAGACTGCCCGGCATTTCATCGCAGAATGCGCCGGTGGCAAAAAAATCGGCGATTCGAACGCCGGATCTGTGGCATCCTTCTTGCTCGGTTGAAGACGCGGCGGTGACTGGGAGGAGCCGGCCAAGTCGATGAACGATGCGCGCATCTTCGATGAAATGTCGGATCCCGACACCGGGGTCCGGGCGCCTTATGCGGGCCTGCACGCCTGGCTCGAGGGACAGACCCCCCGAAACCTCCTGAAGAAGCGCAAGGAGGCCGAGACCATCTTCAAGCGGCTCGGCATCACCTTCGCGGTCTATGGCGACCGCGAGGCGGTCGAGCGCCTGATCCCCTTCGACATCATCCCCCGCATCCTGAGCGCCCAGGAGTGGCGCCGCCTCTCCCAGGGCCTGGAGCAGCGGGTGCGCGCGCTGAACGCCTTCCTCTACGACATCTACCACCGCCAGGAGATCGTGCGCGCCGGGCGCGTGCCGGCGAAGCTGTGCGTCGACAACTCGGCCTTCGCGCCGGAGATGATCGGCTTTTCGCCGCCTCAGCGCATCTACGCCCATATCGTCGGCGTCGACCTGGTGCGGGTCGGCCCGGACGACTTCTTCGTTCTGGAGGACAATACGCGCACGCCCTCGGGCGTCTCCTACATGCTGGAGAACCGCGAGACCATGATGCGCACCTTCCCGGAGCTGTTCGCCCGGCACCGCATCGCGCCCGTGGACCACTATCCCGAGCTCCTGCGCCGCACGCTGAACAGCGTCGCCCCGCCGCACTGCGAGGGCGAGCCCAACATCGTGGTGCTGACGCCCGGCATCTACAACAGCGCCTATTTCGAGCACTCCTTCCTCGCCGACCAGATGGGCGTCGAGCTGGTCGAGGGGCCCGACCTCTACGTCAAGGACGGTGCCGTCTACATGCGCACCACCCAGGGGCCGGAGCGCATCGACGTCATCTACCGGCGCATCGACGACGACTATCTGGACCCGCTGGTCTTCCGCTCCGACTCCATGCTCGGCGTGCCGGGGCTGATGGATGCCTACCGCTCCGGCGCCGTCACCATCGTCAACGCGCCCGGCACCGGCATCGCCGACGACAAGGCGATCTACATGTACGTGCCGGAGATGATCCGGTTCTACACGGGCCAGGAGCCGATCCTGAAGAACGTGCCCACCTATTTCTGCGCCGAGCCGGAGGACCGCGCCTACACCCTGGCCCATATCGAGGAGCTGGTCGTGAAGGAGGTGCACGGCGCCGGCGGCTACGGCATGCTGATCGGGCCGACGGCCACCAAGGAGGAGTGCAAGACCTTCGCCGAGAAGATCGAGGCCGACCCCGGCAACTACATCGCCCAGCCGACGCTGTCGCTCAGCGCCTGTCCGACCCTGGTCGAGAACGGCATCGCGCC
>JAKSBI010000369.1 GCA_022361215.1 Hyphomicrobiales bacterium
CTCAACAGGTCCTAGGGCACGGTGAGGCAGGCGCAGGTGCTGTGATGGGCGACCTTGTGGGAGACGCTGCCCATGAGGAGGCCGGCCAGTTGCCCGAGGCCCCGCCGACCCATCACGATCAGGTCGATGTCATGCGCCGTGCCGTAGTCGACGATCGTGTTCGCCGGGTCGCCGTGCTCGATGGCCGTCTCGACGTCCTCGGCGCCGCCCGCCTTGGCCAGGTCCTTGGCCTTCTCCACGATGGATTCCGCCACCGATCTCAACAAGCGCGCCTCGGTCACCTCGATATGCTCGGTCCGGGCCACCTCGCGCAACGACGCGGGCACCTGGTCGCTGCCGATCCGCACCATGACCTGGAGCAGGACCAGCCGCGCCCCGTATGTCCGGGCCAGGCTTGCCGCGTGCTCGACCGCCCGCTGCGCGCTGTCGGATCCGTCCACCGGAACGAGAATGTGCTTGAACATGTGTAGAAAGCTCCTTGTTTGTCTCTTCCCTAGAGCATGTCTTCTTTCCCGAAACCGGTATCCACTTTCGGGAGACATGCTTTAGCTCGGGACCGCCGCCGGCCGGGCCGGCGCCCGAGCCGTCGAGCGAAGCCCCAAAGCTAAGACCCGGATGGGGCCTCGGGCCTTGATAACGATCAAACCGCCGGAACGGCGCCACGGCCCGGCCTTCGCTTGCGCCCTTGCATGCCTCTGCAAATCTCTGCAAAAACACGCCATCCGAGCCATGAACGAATATCTCACGACCAAGGAGCTGGCGGAGCTGCTGCGCATCAAGGAGCGCAAGGTCTACGACCTCGCGGCTTCGGGCGAGATCCCCTGCTCGCGGGCCATGGGCAAGCTGCTGTTCCCGCGGCTCGCCATCGACGCCTGGCTGGCGGAGAACAGCTCCGGCTTCACGGCTCCGTCATCGGTGCCGCGGCCCAACGTCTTCCTCGGCAGCCACGACCCGCTGCTCGACTGGGCGCTGCGCGAATCGCGCTGCGGGCTGGCGACCTTTCTCGACGGCAGCTTCGACGGGCTGGACCGTTTCGCCAGGGGCGAGGGCATCGCCGCCGGCCTGCACATCTTCACGCCCGAGACCGGCGACTGGAACACGGGCGCCGTCGCGGATCGCTTCGCCGACGCGCGTGCCGTGCTGGTCGAATGGGCCTGGCGGGAACGCGGCCTGATCGTCGCCCTGGACGATGCCGCGACCATCGACGGCGTGACGGTGCTCCGCGGCCGGCGCGTGATCCCGCGCCAGGCGGAAGCCGGCAGCCAACGGTTCCTGGAGCATCTCATGGCCGAGGCCGGCTTCGGCGCCGACGACGTGGCCTTCACGGCGCCGGCGCGCAGCGAGAACGACGCGGCGCTGGCCGTGCTCGAAGGCAAGGCGGACGCGGCCTTCGGCCTCAAGGCGCTGGCCAGCCAATACCGCCTGGGCTTCGTCCCCGTCGCCACCGAGCGCTTCGATCTCCTGGTCGATCGCCGTTCCTGGTTCGAGCCGCCCATGCAGACCCTGCTGGAGTTCTGCCGCTCGGCCCCCTTCCACGCCAAGGCCAAGGAGCTTCAGGGCTACGACATCGGGACGCTGGGCCGCGTCCATTTCAACGGCGCTTAGATGCTTTGTGACAGGGCGTGCCCGCCCGCAGGTGGTTGGGCAGGAGGAGAGGGGTGGATCGGCCCGATAGATCGAGAGGACCCAACGTGACCAAATGGGACGCCAAATACGCCGCCGCGGACGGGCGGCTGTTCGGCGCGGGGCCCACGGAGTACCTGCGGGGCATCCTGGCACGCTCGGATTTCCAGGCCCGCTCCGCCCTCTGCCTCGCCGACGGCGACGGCCGCAACGGGACCTGGCTGGCGGCCCAGGGCCTTGCGGTCACGGCGGTCGACCTGTCGGCGCGCGGGACGGAGCTGGCGCGCCGCCACGACGCGGATCTGGGCGTGGCCGTCGAGCGCATCACCGCCGACCTGGCGGACTGGACGCCGCCGCCCGGGCGCACCTGGGAGGCGGTCTTCCTCATCCACCTGCATTGCGAGCCGGAGGTGCGCAACCGGGCGCTGCGCGTCGGCGCCGAGGCGCTCGTGCCCGGCGGCTGGATGGTGGTGGAGGGCTTCGCCAAGGCCCAGGCCGCGAGGGACGGCATGGGACCGAAGGATCCGGCGCTGTTCTACGACCTGGACGAGCTGAGCGCCGCGCTGCCCGGCCTGGAGGCGGTGGAAGCGCTTGCCGGGCGCGTCCGCCTGGACGAGGGCGTGCGGCACCAGGGCGAGGCGGAGATCGTCCGCCTCGCCGCGCGCAAGGGTGGAGGCGGTTAGCGCGACGGCGGGCTTCACTCCCCTCCCCTTGACGGAGGGGTTAGGGGTCGGGTGCCAAAAAGAGAAGGTGAGCGGCAAGGCGACTTTGGCGTTGTTGCGCACTTGCCCACACCGAGACATCCTCCCCACCCGGCTCTAAGGACCACCCTCCCCGCCAGAGGAGGAGGGTGAAGATGCGCCGCGGCGCTACCTGCATCGCACCTACATGTTCTTCTTGTCGGCGTTGGGAAAGAAGAGCTGCTGGCCGCCGAGCTTGTAGCCGGCGATGGCGCTCTGGCCCTCGGCCGACAGGATCCAGTCGATGAAGGCCTGGCCGGACTCGGCCTTGACGCGCTTGTGCTTGGCCGGGTTCACCAGGATGACGCCGTACTGGTTGAAGAGGTCCTCGTCGCCCTCGACCAGGATCTTGAATCCGCCCTTGTTCTTGAAGCTGATCCAGGTGCCGCGGTCGGTCATGGCGTAGGCGCCCATGCCGACGGCGGTGTTGAGGGTGGCGCCCATGCCGGAGCCGGTCTCGCGGTACCAGGTGCCGCTGGCCTTGGCCGGGTCGACGCCGGCCGCCTTCCAGAGGCGCAGCTCCTTCTTGTGGGTGCCGGAGTTGTCGCCGCGCGAGGCGAAGGCGGCCTTGGCGCCGGCGATCTTCTGCAGCGCCGCCGGGCCGTCGTTCATGCCGGCGACCTTGGCCGGGTCGGCCGCCGGGCCGACGATGATGAAGTCGTTGTACATGACGTCGAAGCGCTTCACGCCGTAACCGTCGGCGACGAACGCCTCCTCCGCCGGCTTGGCGTGCACCAGCAGCACGTCGCCGTCGCCGTTCTTGGCGTTCTTGATGGCCTGGCCGGTGCCGACGGCGACCACGTTGACCGTGATGCCGGTCTTCTCAGTGAAGCGCGGCAGGAGATGGTCGTAGAGGCCCGAATTCGCGGTCGACGTGGTCGACTGCAGAATGATGGCCTTGTCGTCGGCCATGGCCGGCGCCACGGCCGTCCACAGCAGCGCGGCGGCGCCGAGCAGCAGAAACGTTCGTCTCAACATGAACTGAACTCCTCTTGTCATGTTCGATGGGTTCGCCCGATCTCAAAGGACGATGCGGCCGGCGAGATAGTCCCTCGCGGCTTGCGAGGCCGGCGCATCGAAGAAACGGTCCGCAGGCGTACGCTCCGCGACGCGGCCGCGATGTAGAAAGACGACCTCGTCGGCGAGGCGCCGGGCCTGGCCCACGTCGTGGGTGACGAAGACGACCTTGGTGCCGCGGGCGTGCGCTGCGCTCACCGCCTGCTCGATGGCGTGCACCGACGCCGGGTCGAGGCTGGCCGTCGGCTCGTCGAGGAACAGCACCTCGGGCTCCAGCGCCAGGGCGCGCGCCAAGGCGAGCCGCTGCTGCTCGCCGCCCGAGAGCAGGCGCGCCGGCTGGCCCGCATGACCGTCGAGCCCCACCTGCGCCAGGATCTCGTGGCGGTGCCCGGCGCTGGCCTCCCCTCGCAGCCTCAGCACGAAGTCGATATTGGCGGCGACCGAGCGGCGCAGCAGCACCGGGCGCTGGAAGACCATGGCCTGGCGCCGGCGCACGTCCTCGCCGAGGCTGCCGCCGTTCCACCGCACCTCGCCGGCGGTCGGCGCGATCAGCCCGTGCAGCAGCCGGAGCAGCAGGCTCTTGCCGGCGCCGTTCGGCCCCATGACCATGGTGACGGGGCCGGCGGCGAGCGTCAGGTCGATGCCGTCGATCAGCCGCTTGCCGGCGCGCTCCAGCACGAGGCCGCGGGCTTGCGCCGGCAGCAGCGCGTCCCGGCCCTCGAAG
Source organism: Hyphomicrobiales bacterium (assembly GCA_022361215.1). Taxonomy (GTDB): domain Bacteria; phylum Pseudomonadota; class Alphaproteobacteria; order Rhizobiales; family Methyloligellaceae; genus JAKSBI01. Next base: position 4,105 of record JAKSBI010000369.1, read on the forward strand.
ACGGCGTCCCGTGCCGGCTGCAGTGTGGCCGTGTCAAGCATAGGCATGCCTCGCGGCGGTCGCGCGCAGGGACATCACAACGGCGTTGATGGTGATGGCGAGGGTCATCAGGACGATGCCGAGCGCGAGGGCCAGCGCCAGATCGCCCTTGGAGGTCTCGAGCGCGATGGCCGTGGTCATCACCCGGGTCAGGTGGTCGATGTTGCCGCCGACGATGATCACAGCCCCGACCTCCGCGACGGCGCGGCCGAAGCCCGCCAGGGCCACCGTCAAAAGGCTGTAGCGGGCGTCCCAGAGCAACGCGCCGATGGCCGTGCGCGGCGGCACGGCGAGGGAGCGGAACTGCTCGGCGTACTCCGCATGCAGGTCCTCGATGACCTGCCGCGAGAGGGCGGCGACGATGGGCGTGATCAGGATGGTCTGGGCGACGATCATCGCCATGGGCGTGTAGAGGAACTGCAGCCAGCCGAACGGCCCGGCATTGGAGAGCATCAGATAGACGAACAGGCCCACGACCACGGGCGGCAGCCCCATGAGCGCATTGAGCAGGACCAGCACCGCGCCGCGCCCCGGGAAGCGGCCGATGCCGAGCGCCGCGCCGAGGGGCAAGCCGATGGCGCAGGCGATGAGCATCGCCGACAGGCTGACGCGCAGGGAGAGCAGGACGATCTCGAGCAGATCCGCGTCCGCCGCGAGCACCAGCGCGAAGGCCAGCCGGAACGCCTCTCCAAAATCCTGCATAATTTCCGCAATCCTGCATTCTCTACGGAATGACGCCATAGACTGCACGATTTCCCGGGCGGCGACAACCCGACACAAGTGGCAAAAACCTCTGCC
>JAKSBI010000398.1 GCA_022361215.1 Hyphomicrobiales bacterium
ATGAGGCGTTGGAAGGCCTGGTCTAAAATCTGGCGACGGTTGATGCCTAGGCAGACAGCCTTGCGGACCCGGATGTCCTGGAAGGCGGGACTGTCGGTGTTCAGGCCGATGAACCAGAAATCGTTTTTCGGGGCCAGGTGGACGTTGATGTCCTGGCGCTGGGGGTAATGAGAGAGGTCGGCAAAGGGGGCGGTGGCCGCATCAATCTGCCGCCGGACCAAGGAGTTGAAGAGATCGCTTTCGCTGTGGAACCCCTTGAAGGTGATGTACTGACTCCGGGGCTTGACCCCCCAATAGGGCTGGAAGCGTTCAATGGTGGTGCTTCCGCCGAAGTGGAGGGACTTCATCTGGTAGGGGCCGGTGCCCACGGGGGTCCGCTTGAATCCTTCTTCCCCTAGATCCTCCCAGGCCCGTTTGCTCACGATGAAGGCGGGGACGGAGCTAAGCATGTCCCAGAGCTTCAGGGGGAAGCGCTTGAACTGGAAACCCACGCTGTATCGGCCCAGGGCCCAGACCCGGTCCACATCCTGCCAGATATCTTTGAACAGAGTTTCCCCCCGGGGCCGGAGGAATCGCTGGATGGTGAAGACCACATCCTCAGCGGTGAATTCCCCGTAGCCGTGGTGGAATTGCACCCCCCGGCGCAGGTTGAAGACCATACGCTGCTCATCGTCAAAGACCTCCCAGGACTGGGCCAGGGCCGGGACCACCTGCCAGGTTCCGGGGCGGTAAGCGGTGAGGCCGTCGTAGAGGCATTCCATCACGGGCATGTCCCGGGCAAAGGAGGTGAGGGCATAGGGGTCGAAGGAGGTCTGGCGGCCCCAGATCCCGATGTGGAGGTGCTCCTGGTCCTCCAGGCTGGGGTCGCTTCCCTGGAAGAGCTGCTTCTGGATCTCCATTTCCCGGATGTTGTGCCCCATGCGGGTCTCCTTGAGGAGCCGGGAGAGAAAATGAACGGTGTGGGTGAGCAAAAGCATGGGGCTGACATGGCCGGTGCCGGCCAGGGAGAAGAACTCCGTGGCGCTGCGGCGCAAGACGGCGTGGTTGGCCGTGGACAGGACCATGAGGGGATGGTGGTTCCGGGTGACCAGGCGCACGGCCCGGACCAGGTGGGGGGA
>JAKSBI010000875.1 GCA_022361215.1 Hyphomicrobiales bacterium
ACCGGCCCATATCCATGCCGGACGCCTGCGCCATGGCGACCGCGCCGGGCAGAAGCGCCTGGAACAGCAGCAGCATGATCGCCAGCGTGCGCAACGCCGGACGTGAGGCGATCTCTCTCATGGCCTGTTCATTATCACGCGTAAATCGCGATGACAGCGCCCTAGAATGCCGCAGGCCCTATGCGCTGCCGGCCTCCACGACGCCGTGTCCGCGCAGCGTTTCCAGGTCGTAGTTCTCGCCGATCGACATGGCGCAGATCCGCGAGAGATGCGTCAGCGGCAGGCCCGTCTCCTCGGCCCAGGCGTTGAACTGCTCCTGGACCCGTTTCAGGTCCCGCTTCGACGTGGGCCGCTCGGCGATCTCGACGCCGACCGAGCGCAGGCAGGCGACCACGTCCTTGCTCGCCACGAAGCCGTCCTTGCCCACGAAGCGCAGGAAGTACTGGCCGGTGTGTCCGCCGAGCCGGCTGCCGCGCTTGGCCAGCACGTCGAGCAGCCCGACCAGGTCGCGGGACGGCCAGTCGGCCAGAAAGCGGCCGAAGCTGCCGTGCTCGTCGGCGATGTCCCGGACGAAATGGGCGTTGTGCCGCACCGCCGCGATCTTCTGGGCGTTGCGCACGATGCGTGTGTCCTTGGCGAGCCCGTCCCAATACTCGTCCGGCTGAAACACCAGGCGCTCCGGCTTGAATTCCAGGAACGCCTCCTCGAAGCCCGGCCACTTGACCTCGATCACGCGCCAGACGAAGCCGGCGCTGAAGATCCGCCGGGTCATCTCGGCGAGGATGCGGCTGTCGGGAATCTGGCTGAGCGCCTCGTTGTCGGGGACCGCGCGCAGCAGCGAATCGAGAACCTCGTCGCCGCCCTTGCGCTTGGCCGCGATCTCCCGGATTTCGGCAAAAGGTACCATGTGCTTTCCTGGCCCCGACCATGAACACGCCAACCCACATCCTGGTGAGTGCCGCACTTTTTGCAAGGCCCGATGACAGCCGGCGCAATCTGGCGGCGCCGCTGCACGTCATGCACGCGCTCGGGTGAGGGGAGAAAGACAAGCTAGCGCGCCGGCCCGCGGACCGGCGGCATGACCACCTTGTCCAATCGGCAGAGCCGGCGCTGATCCTCGTTCGCGCCGCAGGCGCGGGGCGCGAGGTCCTTGGTGAAGCAGATCCTGACCTCGCGCAGCCGTCTGCCGCGTCCGCAGGCGATGGCGATCGTCTCGGGCGTCAGCGCGACGTTGGTCTTCAGAAAATCCAGCTCGATCTGCCGGGGCGAGACCGTCACCGGTCGGTCGGGCGCCAGGTAGCGGGCCGGAATCTGGATGCTCTCGAAGGCCTTGCGGGAGGCGGCGAAATAGGCCTCCGGCGTCAGGCCGGAGCAGGTGCCGTGCTTCCTGTATTGGTGGATGACCAGCCGGCGCGAGGGCATGATGTCGAGCATGGCCGAGATCAGCGCGTGCGGCACCCACGGCTTCTGCGCCGTCCGGCAGTGCTCCGGCCAGCCTTTCGTGTATTGGGGCCAGAGCCCGTGCAGCACGAAGGCATAGGGCCGGCGGCCGTCGCATTGGGTCTCCTTGCGCCGGCGCTCGACGGTCTCGCAATAGGTCGGCGACCAGGAGAGCGCCAGCACGTAGTAGTCGAACACGCCCGCCCGGTGGCCCTCCCGCGCCGCTGCCTCGCCAAGGCACAGCGTCGCGATCGCCGCCAGTGCGGCAACCGCGCTCTTGCGAAGCGTCGCCATGGCCGGGCCTCCGTGCGCGCGCTCAGTCGTGCGGCGCGGTCTCGCCATAGGCCGGCACCGCGGCGGCGAAGGCGTCGAGCCAGGCCACCAGGCGCGGATGGCTCTCGCGCCACTTGCCGTCGAACCGGAAATCCAGATAGCCGAGGGCGCAGGCCAGGGTCACATGGCCGATATCCGGCGTGCCGTCGAAGGCCGGCGGGTCGGCCTCCAGGGCGGCGAGCGTGCGCTCCACCTTCTCGCGCTGCCGGTCCAGCCAGGGCTGGTGGCGTTTCTCCTCCGGCCGATAGCGGGCCTCGTAGACCTGCAGGATGCCGGCGTCCATCAGGCCGTCCGCCAGCGCCTGCAGGCGGATCGCCGGCATGCGGGCCTCGCCGGAGGGAAACAGCCGCCCGCCGCCCGCAAGCCCGTCGAGATGCTCGCAGATGACGCGGCTGTCGTAGAGGCAGGTGCCGTCGTCCAGCACCAGGGCCGGGATCTTGCCGAGCGGGTTCTGCTGTCTGATGGAGTCGTCCGGGTCGTTCAGGTCGGCACTGACGACCTCGATCCGGTCCGTCAGGTCGAGGATCTTGGCGGCCATCTTCACTTTGCGGCCGAAGGGAGAGGGCGGGGCGGAGCGCAGCATCATTGCAAGGGTCCTTTCATCGAGGGGGTGGCGGCGGGCATGGCGGCGTCAGCCCGCCAGCTCGCCCAGGATGCGCGCCCAGCTCCGCGCACCCTTGGTGAAGCTCGACAGATTGTACTTCTCGTTGGGCGAATGGATGCGGTCGTCGTCGAGCGCGAAGCCGACCAGCAGGGACTCCATGCCGAGCGCCGTCTTGAAGGACTCGACGATGGGAATCGAGCCGCCGCAGCCCATCATCACCGGCGCCTTGCCCCATTCCCGCTCGAGCGCCGCAGCGGCGGCGCGGAACGGGGGCGAGCCGGTGTCGAAGCCGACCGCGGGCGAGCCGCCCTCCATGATGAACTCGACGCTGCAATCGCCGGGAATGCGCGCCTCCACGAAGCGGCGGAAGGCGGCGACCACGGCGTCGGGGTCCTGGCCGGGCACGAGGCGGAAGGTCAGCTTCGCCGAGGCGCGGGCCGGAATGACCGTCTTGGAGCCGGGCCCGGTATAGCCGCCGACGATGCCGTTCACCTCGGCGGTCGGGCGCGACCAGATCTGCTCCAGCACGCTGCGATCGGCTTCGCCCACCGGCGTCTTCAGGCCGATGTCTCCGAGGAAGGCG
>JAKSBI010000113.1 GCA_022361215.1 Hyphomicrobiales bacterium
GTACCAGCGCAACACATTGGGGAATTCGGTCATGTCGACGGTCTGCCACTCGAAGCGGGAGATCCACGGCCAGAGCGCCATGTCGGCGATGGAGTAGTCGCCCGCCAGATAGTCGGCCTCGCCGAGGCGCCTGTCGAGGACACCGTAGAGCCGCTTGGCCTCGCTCAGGAACCGCTCCTCGGCATAGGCCGACGTGCCCGGGTTGAACTTCACGAAGTGGTGCACCTGGCCCAGGATCGGACCGGGCCCGCCCATCTGCCACATCAGCCATTCGACGACCCGCCACCTAGTCTCGGCGTCCTGGGGCCAGAAGCGACCGGCCTTGTCGGCGAGATACATCAGGATGGCGCCGGACTCCATCAGATGAATGCCCGTATCGTGGTCGACGATGGCGGGGATCTTGTTGTTGGGCGCGATCTTGAGGAAGTCCGGCCGATGCTGCTCGCCTTCGCCGATATTGACGGCATGGGTCTTGTAGTCCAGGCCCAGTTCCTCGAGCATGATGGAAACCTTCCGCCCGTTCGGCGTGGACCAGGTGTAGAAATCGATCATCGGCGTTTCCCCGGCAATTGATGCGGCTGCACTTTAGTCGCGGCCAACGCGACCGACAACGCAGTGCCGGCAAAAACTCTTTGTGCACCGCAAAGTTGTCCGCCGGCGCCGATCCGAAAGTGGCCGCGATGCCGTCGCCAAAAGGTCATGGAGGAATGCTAGTGCCGATACCGGCTCGACTCGGGGGAACGCCGCAGCCGAATCAACATCGGAAGGCCATGCGACATGGTAATCGCAGCACAGGTACCTGCATTGACCACGCCTGACGCCGTCGAACCGGAACCGTCATACGCGCGCTACGCCGTCTACTATGCCCCGGAGCCGGGCTCGCCGCTGGCGTGCTTCGGCCGCACCTGGTTCGGCTACGACGCCGAGGCCGGCGTGGCGGTCGCCAACCGGCAGGACTACGGGCTGGGCGCCGACTTCGTCGCCCGCATCACCGAGACGCCCCGCCACTACGGGCTGCACGCCACGCTGCGCGCGCCCTTTCGCCTGGCGCCCGGCGTTCGGGAGGAGGAGCTGATCGAGGCCTTCGCAGCCTTCGCGGCGACCCGCCCGGCGGTCTCGCTCGGCGAGGTCGGGCTGAACCGCATCGGCCCGTTTCTGGCGCTGACCCCGCTTGCCGGCACGCAGGACGTCGACCGGCTGCACGCGCAATGCGTTTTCGCCTTCGAGCGCTTTCGCGCGCCGCTCACCGCCGAGGAGCGGGAGCGGCGGCTGGCCCAGGGCCTGACCGCGAATCAGCGCATTCTGCTGGCGCAGTGGGGCTATCCCTTCGTGCTCAGCGAATACCGATTCCACATTACCTTGACCGGGCGCCTGACGGCGGATGAGAGCGAGCGAATCACGCCCGTCCTGGTCCCGGCGCTGAAGGATCTGCAGGGCGAGACGCTGCGGATCGGCGCTCTCTGCCTGTTTGCCGAGCCGGCCGACGGCGGCCCCTTCCGCCTGGTTTCCCGGGTCGCGCTCACGGGCTGACCGGTTTCTGCCGTCAGCCCATAAGCCGCTCACAGACAAGCATAAACTTTGCCCGTCGCGGCTGCACCATCACGCGCTGCAACGCCCTTTCGGGTGCCCGGCGCAGGTGTGGAGCGTCACTCAGTTTCCCCGGCCGGAACAAAGTTTCGTCACATCTGACCGCCAGAAACGGCGGCACGCGGCCGGGGCGGAACCAATGGGGGTACCCCATGCCAGACTATGCTGAAATCCTTGAGTTTCTGGCCAAGAATCCACCGCAGCTCGCAGCCGAGCGGCAGCTCCATGCCTCGATGCTCGAGCTGATGGCGCAGTGTCTGAGAAACGACGGGCAGCCTCAGGACACCGAGCGCCAGGCAGCGCCGAGCGATCTGGCCGAGGAGATCGCGGCCCACCATCGCAAGTGGGTTCACTTCAGCTGAGTTGTCGGCAGGCGCGCGCCTGCGTCAGAGCGTCAATTGCCCTCCCTTGGGAGCCGGTGCTACACAGCAGCACTTGCCGGCCCGGGTGACCGACACCCCGTCGAGCATCGCACCCGCAGGGTCGCGGGGACCCTCAGCCGGAATGGGAGATCTCTGGGCATGTCCAGCACATCGGAAGACGTCGTCAGCTCCTTTCTGAAGAGCATCGACGAGGGACAGCGCGCCGACGCGCCCTATCCGCACTGGTTCCTGCGCGGCTGCCTGCCGGAGGACACGGTGGACGACATCAACGCCCTGCCCTTCGAGGCGCCGGACCTCGGCGGCGTATCGGGCAAGCGCGAGCTGCACAACGCCACGCGCACCTATCTCGACGTGGAGGCGCGGGAGAACTATCCCGCCGCCCGGGCCTTTACCGAGGCCTTCCAGGACAAGCGCGTCACCGACCGCATCGCAAAGACCTTCGGCACCGATCTCGACGGCTCGCTGCTGCGCATCGAGTACGCCCAGGACATCGACGGCTTCTGGCTGGAGCCGCACACGGACCTGGGCGTCAAGCTCTTCACCATGCTGCTCTACATGTCCAAGGACGAGAGCCATCACGACCTCGGCACCGACATCTACGATGCCGACAAGACCCCGGTGGGCCGCTCGCCCTTCGAGGCGAACGCGGCCATGGTGTTCGTCCCCTCGGACGTCACCTATCACGGCTTCGAGCCGCGCCCGATCGACGGCGTGCGCAAGTCGATCATCATCAACTACGTCACCGACGCGTGGCGCGCCCGCGAGCAGCTCGCATTCCCGAACGATCCGATCCGAGGCTGAGCCAAAGCGAACCAATGCCGTTCGGCTCACCCGGCGTCAGGCCCGGTTGTGCGCCGGCCACGCATGACCGCCGAGTCCACTGTCGAAAAGTGTTCCCCTCCCCTTGACGGGGAGGGGTTAGGGGTAAAGTGACACCACGTCAGATTGTGCCATAGCGATCATGGCGTTGGCGCGCCCCTCCAACACGGCGACACCCCCCACCCGGCCCTCCGGGCCACCCTCCCCGCTAAGGGGGAGGGTTGAGAGACGCCTGCAGCCTTCTCGGATGTCAGGCCGGCACGGGGCCGGCAATGACGTTCTCGGAGCAGGCTATGCGAGCTTAGGGGCAGTACCAGATCGGCCCGGCCTGCAGGCAGCCCCGGCGCCGCCATCCCGGCGGACGGCCGCGCCCGCGATAGGGACGGTAGCCGCGATACGGGGGATAGGCGCGGTACCTGCGGTAGGCGCGGTAGCGCCGCGGGGCGCAGTTCCGGCCGACATGGAAATGCCGGGCGTGCCTGCCCCAGCGATAGACCCAGTGCTTCTTCGGACGGCGATGGCAGCCGGCGACATTGACGACAGCGCTGCCGACACCGGCTTGCGCCGCCATGTCCTCGAGCTCCTTCATCTGGGCACCGGGGATGGCGGCCGCTTCGGTCAGAAGCGCGGACGCGCCCAGCAGCAGCCATGCTGCCGCAATCGTTCTGATAGACGTCATGCGAGTGCTTCCTTTGTCGTGGGTGACGACAAGCCGGCTCTGCCCGGCCCCCGGTTTGGCGGACAGCGTGGAGCCCACGTGCGGTCTCGTCGCGCGAGGCGTGAGCTAGCACGGGTTTTTGTCAAACCTGTGTTGGCGTCGCGACGGACCCGCGATCAGGTGAACCGGTAGCGCACCGGGCGCCCGGGGCGCACGGTCTCGGCCGCGGCCAGGATGGCGTTCCGGTCGAGGCCGTAATGGCCGTAGACCTCCGGGATCGAGCCCGACTGGCCGAAATGCTCGACGCCGAGGCCGCGCACGGCATGGCCGTAGACGCCGCCGAGCCAGGTCAGCGTCTCGGGGTGGCCGTCGATCAGGGTGACGATGCCGGCATCGCGCGGCACCTGGTCGAGCAGACGCTCCACATGGGAGCGGGCGTCGGCCTGACCGCGCTCGCGGGCCCGCGCCGCGGCATGCCAGCCGGCGGAGAGCCGGTCCGCCGAGGTGACGGCCAGCACGCCGATGCCGCGCCGGTCCTCGGCGAGCAGGCCGGCGGCCTCGACGGCCTCCGGCGCGACGGCGCCCGTATAGGCGATGACGAGGCCGGCGCCGGGGTCAGGCGGCCGGAGCCAGTAGCCGCCCTGAATGATGTCCCGCCTGAGCGCCTCCGTCATCTCGCGCGGTGGCTGGGCGACCGGCCGGGTCGAGAGGCGCAAGTAAACGGAGCCGCCCTTCTCCTCGCGCAGCCAGCCCTCCTCCATTTCCTCGTCGCCCGAGCGCTGCACGTAGGCGAAGGCCCATTCCATGATGGCGCCGAGCTCGTCGACGAAGGCGGGCTCGAAGGCGGCGAGGCCGTCCTGCGCCATGCCGATCAGCGGCGTGCCGACGGACTGGTGCGCGCCACCCTCGGGCGCCAGGGTCAGGCCGGAAGGCGTCGCCACCAGGATGAAGCGCGCGTCCTGATAACAGGCGTAGTTGAGGGCATCGAGGCCGCGCTGGATGAAGGGGTCGTAGAGCGTGCCGATGGGGATCAGCCGCTCGCCGAAGAGCGAGTGCGAGAGACCCAGCGCGGCGAGCAGCAGGAACAGGTTGTTCTCGGCGATGCCCAGCTCGATGTGCTGGCCCTCCGGCCCCTTGCCCCAGCGCTGCGGGCTCATCAGGCCCGGCTCCTGAAACAGGTCCTCCTGGGTCTCGCGCGCGAAGAGGCCGCGCCGGTTGACCCAGGGCCCGAGATTGGTGGAGACCGTGACATCCGGCGAGGTGGTGACGATGCGGGCCGCAAGCTCGGAGTCGGCGCGGGCGATGTCCGAGAGGATCCGGCCGAAGCCGTCCTGGGTCGACATCTCGCCCTTGACCTCGATCGCCGGCATGGACGCGGTCTCGATGCGCGCCGCCTCGAGCCGGCGGGAGCCCTTCGCCGCGAACGGCACCTCGGCCAGGAAGCGCTGCAGCCGGCCATGGTCCAGATCGAGGCCCGCCAGGGGCTGCCATTCCTCGCCCGCGGCGATGCCGTTGTCGGCGCGGAAGCGCTCCATCTGCGCCGCGGTCATCAGCCCGGCGTGGTTGTCCTTGTGGCCCTGAAACGGCAGGCCGAAGCCCTTGATCGTATAGGCGATGAAGCAGACGGGCCTGTCGGTGGGGGCGGCTCCGAAGGCATCCAGCAGGCTCTCCATGTCGTGGCCGCCGAGATTGGTCATCAGCCGCGCGAGGCCGGCATCGTCGTGCCGCGCGATCAGGGCCAGCGTCTCCGGCGCGTCGGCCAGATCCGCGTGTAGCTGCCGGCGCCAGGCCGCCCCGCCCTGGAAGGTCAGCGCCGAGTAGAGCATGTTCGGGCAGGCGTCGATCCACTGGCGCAGGCGCTCGCCGCCGGGCTCAGCGAACGCCGCCTCCAGCAGGCGGCCATATTTGAGCGTGACGACCTCCCAGCCCATGGTCTCAAAGAGGCCCGCGACCTTGGCGAACAGCCGGTCGCTGACCACGGAGTCGAGGCTCTGGCGGTTGTAGTCGATGACCCACCAGCAATTCCGGAGCTCGTGCTTCCAGCACTCCAGGAGAGCTTCGTAGATGTTGCCCTCGTCGAGCTCAGCATCGCCCACGAGCGCGACCATGCGGCCCTCGGGCCAGTGCTTGGCCCAGCCCTTGGCGCGGACGTAGTCCTGCACCAGGCTGGCGAAGGCGGTCTCCGCAACGCCGAGGCCGACGGAGCCCGTCGAAAGGTCCACGTCGTCGGCGTCCTTGGTGCGCGAGGGGTAGGACTGGGCGCCGCCGAAGGCGCGGAAGGCCTTGAGCTGCCCGACGTCCTGCTGGCCCAGGAGATATTGGATGGCGTGGAACACCGGGCTCGCATGAGGCTTCACCGCGACCCGGTCCTCCGGCCGCAGCACGTGGAAATAGAGCGCGGTCATGATGGTCGCCAGCGAGGCGCTCGACGCCTGATGGCCGCCGACCTTCAGCCCGTCCTCCTTGGGCCGGAGATGATTGGCGTTGTGGATCGTCCAGCTCGAAAGCCACAGGACCTTGCGCTCCAGGGCGCGCAGGAGGTCGAGCCGATCCGCCTCCGCAGGGGCGCTCGTCCGGTCGGACTGGATGGGTTGGGTGCTCATGGGACTGTCCGCCTCACCACTGCGCCCGGCCTCCGGACGCGAACGCGCCCTCGCACCACCAGCGCGAGCGGGTCCCTGCCCGCGAAACGCACGCCGCCATGCGAAGGCTTTTGGCGACTATAGACCGGTTGGCGGGACGAATTCTTTCAAATCTTGCCACAAGCGCGGGCATCTGCGACACAATCTGTCGCAAAAAGCCAATGAGACGACAGAAAGTGGCGCCATGGACCTGGACGCGATCGACCGCAGGCTGCTCGCCGCCCTGCAGGAGAACGGACGCCTGACCGCGACGGAACTGGCCGAGCGCGTCGGGCTGACGGCGAGCCCCTGCCTGCGCCGGCTGAAACGCCTGGAGCAGTCCGGCGTGATCCGCGGCTATGCCGCGCTGGTCGACCAGGAGCGCGTCGGCCTGCCGGTCAGCGTCTTTGTCTCGGTCAAGCTGGAGCGCCAGCGCGAGGACGCGCTGGAGACCTTCGAGGAGGCCGTGCGCCGCTGCCCCGAGGTGATGGAGTGCTACCTGATGACCGGCACGCGCGACTATCTCCTGCGCGTCGTGGTCCGGGACCTCTCGGCCTACGAGCGCCTCCTGAAGGAGACACTGACCCGCATCAAGGGCGTGGCCAGCATCGAGTCGAGCTTTGCGCTGGCGCAGGTGAAGCACGCGAATGCGTTGCCGATTGGGTAGCAGGTTTTTTTATCGCTCGCGGCTATAGAGAGACAACCCGCGCCCGATCCGCTAGAACCCGCCGCGGGTTTTCTCCGAACAACATGACAGAACGAAGAGGCAATGATGAGCAGAGTCGCTTGGATCGGTTTGGGCGTCATGGGCTATCCGATGGCGGGGCACA
>JAKSBI010000163.1 GCA_022361215.1 Hyphomicrobiales bacterium
GCCGGCGCCGCCGTGCCGGACGTGAAGGTCGCCCGCGCCGCTGCCGATGCCGGCATCGCGGGGCTGGCGTTCTACCGCGGCATTCCGGGCTGCGTCGGCGGCGCGCTGCGCATGAACGGCGGCGCCCACGGCACGGAGACGAAGGACGTGCTGGTCGAGGCGCGGGCCGTCGACCGCGCCGGCACGGTCCGCACGCTCTCGGTCGAGGACATGGACTACAGCTACCGCCACTGCGGCGCGCCCGAGGATCTGATCTTCACCGAGGCGCTGTTCCAGGGGCGGCCCGGCGAGCGCGCGCAGATCCTGGCGGAGATGGACGACATCGCCGAGTACCGGGAAGGCGCGCAGCCGATCAAGAGCCGCACCGGCGGCAGCACCTTCAAGAACCCGCCGGACGGCAAGGCCTGGCAGCTCATCGATGCGGCCGGCTGCCGCGGCCTGCGCATCGGCGGCGCCGAGGTGTCCGAGAAGCACTGCAACTTTCTGATCAATGCGGGCGGCGCCACGGGCGCCGACCTCGAGGAGCTGGGCGAGACCGTTCGCGCGCGGGTCCGGGAGACCAGTGGCGTCGAGCTCGAATGGGAAATCCGCAGACTGGGGATCGCGCCCGACGGCGCGGCCGGGGAGCAGGACTCATGACACGGAAATACGAGCATGTGGCGATGCTGATGGGCGGGCTCTCGGCGGAGCGCGAGGTGAGCCTCAATTCGGGCAACGCCTGCGCGGATGCGCTGGAGGGCGAGGGCTACCGCGTCACGCGGCTCGACGTGGATCGCGACGTGGCCGTGCGCCTCAAGGAGATCGCGCCCGACGTCTGCTTCAACGCCCTGCACGGCCGCTGGGGCGAGGACGGCTGCATGCAGGGCATCCTGGAGATGCTGGCCATCCCCTACACCCATTCGGGCCTGCTGGCCTCGGCGCTGGCCATGCACAAGGAGCGCGCCAAGATCGTGCTCCAGGCCGCCGGCGTCGACGTGGCCGAGGGCAAGGTGGTGTCGCGGGCCGTTGCGGCAAAAGACCACGTCATGGATCCGCCCTACGTCATCAAGCCCGTGGCGGAGGGATCCAGCGTCGGCGTTTACATCGTGAGGGAAGACCAGCGGCACCCGCCGCAGGAACTCACGGCATCGGATTGGGCGCTCGGCGAAGAGCTGTTGGTCGAGCGTTTCATACCCGGCAGGGAGCTCACTTGCGCGGTGATGGGCGACACCGCCCTCGGCGTGACCGAGGTCCTGCCGGCCGACGGCCTCGCGTTCTACGACTACGAGGCAAAATACGCTCCAGGGGGATCAAAACACGTCCTCCCAGCGCAAATTTCACCAAATGTTTACCAATTCATTCAGAAGCTATCGTTGGCGGCTCATGTGGCCCTGGGCTGTCGCGGAGTGAGTCGCGCGGACTTCCGTTACGACGATACTCCGGGCGGTTCCGGCGAGCTTGTGTGTCTGGAGGTAAACACCCAGCCGGGCATGACGGTGACCTCGTTGGTCCCGGAGCTCGCGGCCCATGCCGGTTGGTCATTTGGTGAGTTTTTGAGCTGGATCGTGGAGGACGCTAGTTGCAACCGCTGAGCGGCAGGCTTGGTAGATTTTTCAAAGGGCGGACACGGTACGAGGGCGCGCACCCGCAGGGCGGAGCGCGGGGCTCGGACGAGTCCGGCCTGAGGCCGGATATCGCGCTCTCCTGCTCGCAGCGCTGGCAGGGGCGGTCGCAGAAGTTCGGCTGTCGAACCCGGCTGAGAACCAGACTCTACAACCTGCGCTTCTCGGGGCGGCCCTGGCAGGCCGCCTCCGGCATCTTCATTTGCGCCACGCTGGTCTACGGGCTGGCGATCGGCGGGCATGTCGAGCGTGCCCTGGCCCTGGTCTTCGACGGCACGTCCGCGGCGGCGGCGAAGGCCGGCTTCACGGTGCAGCGGCTGACGATCGAGGGGCAGAGGCGGGCCAGCGACCGCGAGCTGGTGCGCGCGCTCGGCGTCGGGCCGGGCGTCTCGATCCTGTCCTACGACACCGGCGCCGCCCAGGAGCGCCTGGAGCGGCTGCCCTGGGTGCGCCACGCCAAGATCATGCGCCTGCTGCCCTCCACGCTGCACGTGGTGATCGACGAGCGCGAGCCCTTCGCGGTCTGGCAGATCAAGGGCCGGATGCGGCTCATCGACAGCGAGGGCGCGGTGGTCGCGCCGTCGGCCGGCAGCGAGTATGCGCGCCTGCCTCTGGTGGTGGGCGAGGGCGCCGGCAAGCATGCCGCCGATCTGATGGAGGCGCTGGCCGGGCACACGGGGCTGAAGTCGTCGCTGCGCGCCGCCGTGCGGGTCGCCGACCGGCGCTGGAACCTCAAGCTGCGCAGCGGCATGGAGATCCACCTGCCCGAGCGGGATCTGGACAAGGCGCTGGTGAAGCTCACGGAGCTCGACCAATCGCACCGGGTGCTGGCGAGCGCCGTGATGTCCATCGACCTGAGGCTCCCCGATCGGGTGACGCTCAGGCTCAGCGACGAATCCGCGGCCGAGCTCGATAAGGTGCTGTCCGGCGCCCGCGGCGCTGCGGGCCGGGACACGTAGGGCGGCGCGTCGGGATATGACAGGCACCAACGGATACGGATCCAAGCGAAACGGCATCGTGACCGTGCTGGACGTCGGCACCAGCAAGGTCGGCTGCCTGATCGCGCGCTCGACGCCGGCGCCGCACTGGCTGGCAGAGCAGGGCCAGCCGACCCAGCTCAAGGTGATCGGCTTCGGCCTGCAGCGCTCGCAGGGCATCAAGAGCGGCGTCGTCATCCACATGGATTCGGCCGAGCAGGCGATCCGGGCCGCCGTCGACCAGGCCGAGCGCATGGCGGGCCTGACGGTCGAGGACGTGATCCTGTCGGTCTCCTGCGGACGGCTGGCGAGCGACTGCTTCTCGGCCAGCGTCGCGGTCACGGCGGACGCGGTGCGCTCCCAGGACATCGATCGGGTGCTGAGCGCCGGCCGGGACTATGCCGCGCGCGACGGCCGCATGGTGCTGCACGCCCTGGCCACGGGCTACCGGCTCGACGACAACGCCGGCATCAACGACCCGCGGGGCATGATGGGCGACCGTCTCGCGGTCGACGTTCACGCCGTGACGGTCGACGATCCGCCGCTGAAGAATCTCATTCTCTGCGTCGAGCGCTGCCATCTCTCGGTCGCGGGCATCGCGGCCGCGCCCTATGCGAGCGCGCTCGCCACCATCGTCGACGACGAGGCCAAGCTCGGCGCGACCTGCATCGATCTGGGCGCCGGGACCACGACGCTGGCGGTCTTCGCCGACGGGCATTTCGTCTATTCGGACGCGCTGGCGCTGGGCGGCCATCACATCACGCTCGACCTGGCGCGCAGCCTGACGACGCCGCTGGAGCAGGCCGAGCGTATCAAGACGCTCTATGGCTGCGCCTTCCCGACCGCCTCCGACGAGGGCGAGATCATCACCTTCCCGACGGTCGGCGAGGAAGACGTGCCGCAGCTCAATCAGATCTCGAAGGCGACGGTCGCGGAGCTGTTGCAGCCACGCGTCGAGCAGATCTTCGAAGCGGTTTCGGAGCGCCTGGCGGCCAGCGGCCTGGGCGCCGTGGCCGGGCAGCGGGTGGTGCTGACCGGCGGCGGCAGCCAGCTGACGGGGCTGCCCGAGCTGGCCAAGCGGGTGCTCGGCAAGTCCGTGCGGCTGGGGCGGCCGCGCCTGATGGCCGGGCTGCCGGAGGACACCGGGCCGTCATTCGCCACCGCGATCGGCCTGCTGCTGCAGTCCGAGCGCCCGGACGCCGAGCTGCCGAGCCTGAGCCAGGGGCATTTCCTGCGCACCGGCACCGGCTATCTGGCCCGCGTGGGCCAATGGATCAGAGAGAGTTTTTGAGCGCTTTGAGCAGGGGCGGCACCCACGGGGTCCGGCCCGATCAGGAAGACCTGACAACAGGACCCGTAGCAACGCTGAAGCGATGAACCAATCGAGGCTGTGATGACGATCAATTTGAAAGTACCGGATCTCACCGAACTCAAGCCGCGGATCACCGTCTTCGGCGTCGGGGGCGCCGGAGGCAATGCGGTCAACAACATGATCAACTCGGGGCTGGAAGGCTGCGAGTTCGTGGTCGCCAACACCGATGCCCAGGCTCTGGCCATGTCCAGGGCCGATCGGCGCATCCAGATGGGCTCCCATATCACGGAGGGTCTCGGCGCCGGCTCGAAGCCGGACATCGGGGCCGCCGCCGCCGAAGAGGCCATGGCCGACATCAAGGCCCAGCTCATGGGCTCGCACATGGTGTTCATCACCGCCGGCATGGGCGGCGGCACGGGCACCGGCGCGGCGCCCGTGATCGCCAAGGCGGCCCAGGAGGAGGACATCCTGACGGTCGGCGTGGTGACCAAGCCGTTCCAGTTCGAGGGCCAGCGGCGGATGGCCACCGCCGACGCCGGCATCGAGGAGCTGCACGAATGCGTCGACACGCTGATCGTGATCCCGAACCAGAACCTGTTCCGCGTCGCCACCGAGAAGACCACCTTCGCGGATGCCTTCGCCATGGCCGACCAGGTGCTGCATTCGGGCGTCGCCTGCATCACCGACCTGATGGTGAAGGAGGGCCTGATCAATCTCGACTTCGCCGACGTCAAGGCGGTCATGAACCGGATGGGCAAGGCGATGATGGGGACGGGCGAGGCCTCGGGCGAACAGCGCGCCCTGGAGGCGGCGGAGGCGGCGATCGCCAATCCGCTGCTCGACGACGTCTCCATGCGGGGCGCGAGGGGCCTCCTGATCTCCATCACCGGCGGCAACGACATGACCCTCTACGAGGTCGACGAGGCCGCCAGCCGGATCCGCGAGGAAGTGGACGAGAACGCCAACATCATTCTCGGCGCCACCTTCGACGAGGAGCTGGAGGGCAAGGTCCGCGTCTCGGTCGTGGCGACCGGGCTGGACAAGCAGGCCTCGTCCGGCGCGAAGGACGAGATCCGCAAGCCCGCCGAGCCCAAGCTGGCCGCCGAGGTCAAGCCGTCGACCCTTTCCAAGCCGGCAGCGGCACCCAAGCCGGCCATCCCGGAAAAGCCGGCGGCGAAGCTGACCGAGCGCATCGCCGAGCTGGATGCGGGCAAGCCGGCCGCGCCGGAGAAGGACACGGTCAAGAAGGCGGGTTCGCCGGTCTGGCAGGGTGCGGCCGACGTGAAGATCGAGAAGCGTTCGCCGCAGATCGTCGCTCCCGCTGCGCCGCGCGCCAATCCGGCGCCGGCCAAGGAGCCGCCGCAGACCTTCGTGCCGCAGCCGCCGGCCACGGTGAAGCGGGCGCCGCGCAAGCTGCCGAGCATCGAGGAGCTGCCGGTGGTGGCGCAGAACGAGCTGAAGGCGCGCGAGGGCGAGGCGCCCGAGCACGGTCTGGCCGCGCAGAAGAAGAAGGTCGGCTTCCTGGAGCGGCTGGCCGGCATGGGCGGCAGCCTCAAGGCGTCCGAGCCGGAGATCGTGCGCAAACAGGAGCCGAATCTCGATTCGCCCAAGGTGGCGCCGCCTGCGACTGATTCGCCCGGTCTGGACGTTCCCAAGCTCAATGAGCCGAAGCAGCCGCTGACCGCGCAGCCGGAGGTGGCGAAGATCGCCACGCTGGCGAAGGGCGAGCCGGCGCCGCGGCCGCCGCTGCACGGCAAGACGTCGCCGCCGCCGATTCCCGGTCAGCGGCCTGCGAACACGGACGAGGACCCCCTGGAAATCCCTGCATTTCTGCGGCGTCAGGCCAATTGAGGCCAGGGATCCCGGACGCGCCGACGGCTCCGGCGGAGCCATCGGCGCCTGTCCGAATTCCGTTGAGAATGCAAGCCCTGAGGAGGACACAAGTCGCCTGCGGGAATCGTAACAGACTGTAAAAATCCGTGATTTGTCGCTGGAGCGCCCGGCCTTGTATGTTTCGGTCGGTCCAGCGAACACAAGGGGCACGGGCCGATCTTCGGGGTTCCGCTGTCAAAAAGTGTCGAGGACGCAGAAATCCAGTCGGGGGGTTCAGGTATTTCCGTCCTGGCCTTTTTGGGGAAGTCTCTAAGAGCGGCACGTAATCATGATGGGATTTGTCGGGGCACGGCAAACGACACTCGCAAACGAGGTCGTTTTGACTGGGACTGGGGTGCACACGGGGGCACCCGCATCGATCGTTCTCACACCGGCGGAGGCCGATACCGGCATACGCTTCGTCCTTCCGAGCCCTTGCGAGGAAGGCATCGAGGTGCCGGCGGACTATCGCGCCGTCTCCAACGTCACGCTGTGTACGGTTCTGAGCGACGGCAATGGCGCCTCGGTCGCCACCGTTGAGCACCTGCTGGCCGCCATTCGCGGGCTCTGCGTCGACAACGTCCTGGTCGAGATCGACAGCGGCGAGGTTCCGATCATGGACGGCAGCTCGAAGCCGTTCGTGGATGCCATCGACGAGGGCGGCATCGTGGAGCTGGACGCGCCGCGCCGCTTCATCAAGATCCTGAAGCCGGTGCGCGTCGACGAGGGACAGTGCTGGGGCGAGCTCACGCCCTATAACGGCTTCCGGCTCGAGGTCGAGATCGAGTTCGACACCGCCATCATCGGCCGCCAACGCTATGCGCTGGACGTCAATCCGGGCGCCTTCCGCCAGGAGCTGGCGCGGGCGCGCACCTTCGGTTTCATGAGCGATGTGGAGCGGCTCTGGGCCGCCGGCCTGGCGCTCGGCGCCTCGCTCGAGAACACCATCGCCATCGGCGAGGACCGGGTCATCAACCGCGAGGGCCTGCGCTATGCGGACGAGTTCGTGCGGCACAAGGCGCTGGATGCCATCGGCGATCTAGCTCTGGCCGGCGCCCCGATCCTGGGGGCGTTCCGCTCGAAGCGCGGCGGCCATCGGCTGAACAATCTGGTCCTCAAGGCACTGTTCGCCGACGAGGAGGCCTGGACCATGGTCGAGGCGCCGCGGGCACGGGAAGTCGGCCACGCGGAGATGGGTCTCGGCATCGCCGCCGCCAATTTCGCCGCCAACAGCACCTAAAGCGCCGTCAAAACATTTTCTCGCGGCGCAAACGGTGCTGCGGACATGAATTCGACCGTCTCGCCGTGGCCGATTCGGCACAAAATGACCACATTCCAGATGTTCCAATGCGGTCTGATCGAGCGGCGGCCGCAACGTCCGTAACGCGGCAAGCGGCCGCGAGATGGGGGACGAATGGGAGCACATTCGCGTCGGGGCTGAAGCGACCGGCCGTGCCAATCGTCTTCGACTGTCCTTTGGGGATATGGTGTTGAACGCGCGCAGACTTCGGTTCTTGCTGTTGGCGCTCTCTCTGCCCGGCCTTGCCGTGCTGGGCGCCTGCAGGTCGTCGGGCGACGCCGAGATCTCGGGCGTCAGCGCGACGCCGCCCAATGTGATCTACGAGCAGGCGGACGCGCTCCTGGACAAGCGCTCCTATCAGGACGCCGCGGCCAAGTTCGAGGAGGTCGACCGCGAGCATCCCTATTCGCCCTATGCGCGGCGCGCCATCGTCATGTCGGCCTTTGCCAACTACAAGGCGGGCAACTTCCCGGAGGCCATCTCGGGCGCCAAGCGCTACGTGACGCTGCATCCGGGCACCAAGGAGTCGGCCCTGGCGCAGCACATCATCGCGTCCTCCTACTACGAGCAGATCAAGGACCCGAAACGGGACCAGCAGCGCACCAAGCGCGCCCTCAATGCGTTGCAGACGCTGGTGCGTCGCCATCCCGACAGCAGCTACGCCAAGAAGGCGCAGAACCGGATCAACATCACCTCCGACATCCTGGCCGCCTCGGAGATGAATGTCGGGCGCTACTACCTGAAGCAGCACAATTATCTGGCGTCGATCAACCGCTTCCGGACGGTGGTGACCCAGTACCAGACCACGGCGCATATCGAAGAGGCCTTGATGCGCCTGACGGAAGCCTATATGGCGCTGGGTATCAAGAAAGAGGCGCAAACGGCGGCCGCCGTGCTCGGCCACAACTTTCCGGACAGCAAGTGGTACAAGCACAGCTACGATCTCTTGAGTTCGGACGGGCTGGAGCCCAGGGAAGACTCCGGCTCCTGGATCAGCCGCGCCCTGAAGAAGGTGAGAGTCGGCAGATCCTGAAGGGAGCGTCATGCTGACGGCGCTCTCCATCCGCGACATCGTTCTGATCGACAGGCTCGAGCTGGCGTTCGGCGGGGGCCTGAGCGTCATGACCGGCGAGACCGGCGCCGGCAAATCCATTCTCCTCGATGCCTTCGCCCTCGCGCTCGGCGCCCGCGGCGACGCCTCGCTGGTCCGGGAGGGCGCGCCCCAGGGACAGGTCACCGCCGTCTTCGAGCTCAGCCCCGGCCACCCGGTCTTCGAGATCCTGGCCGACAGCGGCATCGACGTCGGCGAGACCCTGATCGTCCGCCGCACCCAGTCGCCCGACGGCCGCACCAAGGCCTTCGTCAACGACCAGCCGGTGAGCGTCCAGCTCATGCGCCGCATCGGCGCCGCGGTGGTCGAGATCCACGGCCAGCACGACGACCGTGCCCTGACGGACCCCGCCACCCATCGCCAGATCCTCGACGCCTATGGCGGCCTGACGGCGGAGGCCGACGGGGTCGCGCACGCCCACCGGGCCTGGCAGGCGGCGGAGACGGCGGCCCGCGAGCACGAGGCTCATATCGCCGCCGTGCGCGAGAACGCGGACTATCTGCGCCATGCGCTCGAGGAGCTGCAGGCGCTCGATCCACAGCCGGATGAGGAGGAGGCCCTGGCCGAGCGCCGGCAGGTGATGATGCATGCCGAGAAGATCGTCGGCGATCTGGAGGAGGCCCGGGACGCCCTCGGCGCGGACGGCGCCGACAACGCGCGCCTGAGCGCGGCGCTGCGCCGTCTGGAGCGTCAGAGGGACCATGCGGAAGCGCTGGTCGCGCCGGTCGCGACGGCCATGGAGCGGGCGCTGATCGAGCTCAACGAGGCGCGGGACGCCATCGAGGCCGCGCTGCGCGCCACCTCCTTCGAGCCGCGCGATCTGGAGGAGGCGGAGGAGCGCCTGTTCTCGCTGCGGGCGCTGGCCCGCAAGCATCAGGTTCCGGTGACCCGTTTGCCCGAGCTGGTGACGCGCTGCGAGGCGGAGCTGGCTTCGCTCGACGCGGGAGAGAGCGAGCTGGAGACGCTGCGCGCGGCGGCACGGGCGGCGGCGGCCGAGTACGAGACGGCCGCGCTGGCGCTCAGCGACAAGCGGCGCGCCGCCGCCCGGCATCTGGACGACGCGGTCATGGCCGAGCTCGGACCGCTGAAGCTGGAGAACGCCAGGTTCATCACCGAGATCGAGACCTCGGCGCCGGATACCGGCGGGCCCAAGGGGCTCGACCGCGTGGCCTTCTGGGTGCAGACCAATCCGGGGACCAAGCCCGGGCCGATGATGAAGGTGGCCTCGGGCGGCGAGCTGGCGCGGTTCATTCTGGCGCTCAAGGTGGTGCTGGCCGAGCGCTTCAGCGCGCCGACGCTGATCTTCGACGAGATCGACACGGGCGTCGGCGGGGCCACGGCCGCGGCCATCGGCGAGCGGCTGGCGCGTCTGGCCGCCGACGTGCAGGTGCTGGCCGTGACCCATGCGCCGCAGGTGGCCGCGGAAGCGTCGGACCATCTGCGTATCTCCAAGGAAGCGCGGCCCGATGCCGGGGACGCGGTGGTGACCCGCGTGTCCGTGCTCGACGCGGAGATGCGCCGGGAGGAGATCGCGCGCATGCTGGCCGGGCAGACCGTGACGGACGAGGCCCGCGCCGCCGCCGACCGGCTGATCGGGGGGCGGGCGTGAGCGGGCGCGACCCGCGGGCGACGGCCGTCGAGGACCTCGACGGCGAGGGCGCCGAGGCCGAGCTCGAGCGGCTCGCGGCCGAGATCGCCTATCACGACGAGCGCTACTACCAGCAGGACGCACCGGAGATTACCGACGCCGATTACGACGCGCTGCGTCAGCGCAACGCCGCGATCGAGGCGCGCTTCCCGGAGCTGATCCGGCCCGACAGCCCGAGCGAGCGCGTCGGCGCGGCGCCGTCGGAGCAGTTTGCCAAGGTGACGCATGCGGTGCCGATGCTGTCGCTCGGCAACGCCTTCGACGACGCCGACGTGGCGGAGTTCCTGGAGCGCGTCCGCCGCTTCCTGGGGCTGGAGGCGGAGGAGCCGCTGGCCGTCACCGCCGAGCCCAAGATCGACGGCCTCTCCATCA
>JAKSBI010000688.1 GCA_022361215.1 Hyphomicrobiales bacterium
ATCTCCATTCGCGGGTTCGGCGGAGATGGCACGGCGGGCGCTTCGGAAAACGAGTACATCGACGGCCTGAGGATCAGAGGCACCGATTTCGCATCTGCCGGGTTCGAGCCCTATCTGTTCGAACGCGTCGAAGTCCTCAAGGGGCCGAGCTCTGTCCTTTATGGGCAAAGCACGCCTGCCGGTGTGGTGAACCATGTCAGCAAACGCCCGACTGCGGCGCCTCTCCGCGAGGTCCAGGTGCGCGCCGGCAGCTTCGACAGGTTTGAAGGGGCGTTCGACTTCAGCGGTCCGATCGATGACGAGGCCCGGTTCTCGTATCGTTTGACCGGCCTTGTGCTGGATACGGACGCTCAAACCGATTTCACCAGCAGAAATCGGAAAGCGATCGCGCCGGCATTAACGTGGCGGCCATCGGCCGGCACAACGGTGACCGTCCTCGGGACCTACCAGGAGGACGACTTCGAAGGCGGCTTCGTCAACGGTCTGCCCGCTCTGGGCACGGTTCTCGACAACCCGAATGGCAAGCTCCCGGTGGAGCTCTTTCAGGGGGACCCGAGCTTCAACAGTTGGGACAGATCGCTTTACTCGCTTGGCTATCTGCTCGAGCATCGGGTCAACGAAAAGTTGCAGGTGCGTCAGAACTTCCGCTACCTGCACAACGACCTGGACCTGGAGAGCGTCTTTGGCAGGACCCTTCAGGCCGATTTGAGAACCCTCAATCGAGCGAGCTTCAGCGTGATTGAGACGTCGCATGACTTCACGGTCGACAACCAAGCGGAAATCAGATTCAAGACCGGCCGTATAGAGCACACGCTTCTTTTCGGCCTGGACTATCAGAAACTCTCGAGAGACACGCTGCGCGGGTTTGCGGGCGCTCCGGCCCTGGACATTTTCAATCCGGTCTACAATCTGCCGATCGGCAGGCCCCCGATCTTCCAGAGTATCGATACCGAGCAGGACCAACTGGGTCTGTATGCACAGGATCAGATCAAGTTTGCCAACTGGGTTCTCACCCTCGGCAGAAGACTCGACAGCGCGGATAGCGAAACCAAGAACAATCTGACCGGCGTTGTTACCAAGCAATCGGATCGCGCGGTCACCAGTCGGGCAGGTCTCGGCTATCTCTTCAGGAACGGCCTTGCCCCCTATGCCAGCTATTCCGAGTCTTTCGAGCCAGCACCGGGGCTGAGCTTTGCGGGCACCAGTTTCGATCCGACGACGGGCACACAGTATGAGGCCGGCGTCAAATATCAGCCGCAGCAAAGCAACAGTTTCGTCACCCTGTCCGCCTTTGAGCTGACCGAGCAGAATGTGTTGACGGCCGATACGGTCAACCCGGG
>JAKSBI010000305.1 GCA_022361215.1 Hyphomicrobiales bacterium
GCCGCGGTCGCTCAGATCGAAGCCGGCCTTGGTGAGGTCCAGGAAGGCATAATCGGCGTCCGGTCCGGTGGCGACCAGCACGGCCGGCGCCAGACCGCCCTTGCCGCGGGTCAGGCCCGGATCGAACTTGACGATGCCGCCCGCATCGCTGCGCGCCGTGGCCAGCACCTCGTTGTTGCGCGCCACCAGCTTGATCTCGGCGTCGCGGATCGGCTCGGCGCTGGCGAGCGAGCGCACGAAGACGTGCATGCCGTCGGCGCCCGCGATGGAAGCGAGGCCCAGGTCCGAGACCACGAACCACTGGGTCGCGCGCGACTGCCAATAGCCGGTCTTGGCTCCGGTGGGCACGGCCGCCATGGCGTAGATGCCCGGCGCCAGCTCGGGCACCGCCTCGCCGATGGGGAAGGCGGTGGTGACGTCCTTGTTGAGCGGGCTGTCCACCGGCATCTGGCCGGACCAGACCTTCTCGCCCTTGTCCCTGGTCAGGCGGTTGATCTCGCCACGGTTGAGGGGCCGGTGCACGTTGCCGGCGACGATGGCCGAGCCGAGCCCGCGGTCGCCGATGCGGTAGATGGCGACGTCGACGGACTTGGTGTTGACGGAGACCATGGGGATGCCCCGCTGGCCGGTACGCGGCAGCACGTAGTTGCGCCCCGTAAAGCGCACCGAGGCCTTGCGGTCGCGCACATAGACGACGAACTCGGCCGCCTTGGCCAGGGGCTCGCTCACGGCCGAGGGCACGCCCGCGCGCAGCGCCACCTGGTAACGCTCGCCATGGGCAAAGCCCTCGATGCAGAGCTGCTTCCCATTGGCCGTCACGGCCGCCGGGTCCTTGCCGTCGACCTGGACGAACTTGGCGAAGTCGATGCGCCCGTCTGCGAGCCGTTCCGAGAACTGGACGCACATGCGGGGCGTGAGCGCATCCGAATCGACGGAGTAGTCCAAGATGCGGAAGCCGTGCTGCTCGCGCAGGGTCTCGTAGGCCGCGCGCACGGCCGGTGCGCTGTCGAGCGCGAGGCTGGCCTTGTAGGCGTCGAGCGCCGGGCGCCAATAGGAGCGTCGCGCCAGCATGCTGGCGAGGAAGGCGAGTGCCTCGGCCTTCGAGCGCTTCGAGCTGGCGCGGCGGTAGGCGATGTAGGCGGCGGAGCCCGCGGCCTCCGGCAGCTCGTAGCGCTCGTTGGAGCCCTTGGGCTTGATGGCCGCGAGGGTGCGGGCGAGCAGCAGCCAGGCGCGCGCGTCGTCGGGGGCCGCGAGCGCCGCCGCGCCATAGGCGTCCGAAGCGCCGCGCAGGTCTCCGCCGCGGGCGGTCCGGTCGCCCTGCCGGCGCCAGTCCGCGGCGCTGCGGGCGCCCGGATCGGACTTGCTCTTCAGCGTCGCTTCGTAGCGGACGGCGTTGGTGGCGATCTCTTCGTGGAAGAAGTCTTCGGCCGCGGCGTCCTGCGGCGCGAGGCAGATGAACAGCGAAAAAAAGGCGAACGAAAGGGCGTAGGCGACACGCATGGGGTAATCTCCTTGCTGTGGCGCCGCGCACGCAATCCCCGGCCTGCTGCGACCGCGGCCAAACTCGGTATTGGGCAGTCTATGACGAAGCCGCGCTCACAGTCGATGCTTGTGACGACCGTATGGGGGAAAGAAAGGCGCAACGCGCCTATGCGTCCGGAGCCTCGATCGCCGGCAGCTCGAACGCGGTCACCGGCGACGGGGCGTTGATGGGCCCGCGCACCTGCACCAGGCAGGACTGGGCGATGTTGCCCTGCGCGAAGCGCGACGTGCCCACATCCAGGGTCAGCACGTTCGGATTGCCGTGCTTGTCGCGTCCGTCCTCGTCCGGATCGAACCAGGCGCCGGTCGACAGGCGCACGACGCCGGGCATCACCGCCTCGGTCAGGCGAGCGGCGGCCAGGCAGCGGCCGCGTGCGTTGCTCAGCTCGACCACATCGCCCTCCTCGATGCCGCGCGCGGCCGCGTCGTGGGGGTTGATGTCCATCTGTTCGCGCCCGTCGACCTTGCCGGCGCGGCTGAAGGCGCTGGCGTCGAGCTGGCTGTGCAGGCGCCGCGCCGGCTGGTCCGACAGCAGGTGCAGCCAGTCGCCGCCGGCCTCCGCGCCGCCGAGCCATTCGTGGGGCTCGAACCAGGCGGCGTGGCCGGGGCAGTCGTCGAGACCGAAGCCGGCGATTCGCTCGGAGAAAATCTCGATACGGCCCGAGGGCGTCGACAGGGGCGCCGCGTCCGGGTCCTCCCGGAAAGCCTCCAGCATGATCACCGGCGCCGCCTCGTCCAGCTCGACGAGCCCCTGTTCCCAGAAGCCGTCGAAATCCGGGAGCGGGACGCTCTGGTCCGGCATTGTCGCGCGGCAGTCTTCATACATGCGCCGCAGCCAGCCCAGCTCGTCCAGGCCCTCGTCGAAGGCCGCGCGCAGGCCGAGCCGGTCGGCCAGGTCGCAGAAGACGTCGAAATCGTTCCGGGCCTCGGCCAGGGGCTCGACCACCTGTCTCATGGCCACGAGATGCCCCTCCCGGGTGGCGAACCCGATATCGTTGCGCTCCAGCGTGGTGGTCGCCGGCAGGACGATGTCGGCCCGGCGCGCGGTCGGGGTCCAGTACTGCTCGTGAACGACGATGGTCTCGGGCTTGCGCCACGCCTGCTCCAGGCGATTGAGATCCTGGTGATGGTGATAGGGATTGCCGCCCGCCCAGTAGACCAGCCGGATATCGGGATAGGCGTGGCGCCCGCCCTCGTAGTCGAAGAGGGCGCCGGGGTTGAGCAGCATGTCGGCGATGCGGGCGACCGGGATGAACGGCTCGACCGGGTTGCGGCCTTGCGGAAACACCGGTCCCGCGACCAGCGGATACCGGCTGCCCAGGGCGTTCGTCGCGCCGTATCCGAAACCGAAGCCGCCGCCGGGCAGGCCGATCTGTCCCAGCATCGCGGCCAGCGTCACCAGCATCCAGCAGGGCTGCTCGCCGTGGCTGGCGCGCTGCAGCGACCAGGACATGTTGATCATGGTGCGCGTGGCGGCCATGTCGCGGGCCAGTTGCTCGATGCGCCGCGCGGGCATGCCGGATACGGCCTCGGCCCATTCCGGCGTCCGCGGCGTGCCGGTGTCCGCGCCGGTCAGATAGCGGGCGAAGCGGTCGAACCCGACGCAGTAGCGCTCCAGGAAGGCGGCGTCATGCAGCCCCTCTCGCAGCAGCACATAGGCGATGCCCATCATCACCGCCGTGTCGGTGTTGGGACGGATGGGCAGCCATTCCGCCCGCTCCGCGTCCAGATTGTCGCGCACCGGTCCGATATTGACGATGCGGGCGCCGGCGCCGACCAGCCTGTCGATGCCGCCGCGCGTCAGATGCCGGCGCACGCCGCCCGCCGAGACCTGCGCGTTCTTGCGGGGCACGCCGCCGAAGGCGACGAAAAGGCGAGTGTGGTCTTCCATCACGTCCCATGACGTGTGGTCCGCCATGAGCTGCTTCATGGGTGCCACCAGATGCGCCATGACCACGTGCGCCGCGCCGAGGCTGTAGGAATTGAGATGGCGGACATAGCCGCCGACCACGTTCATAAAGCGGTGGAGCTGGCTCTGGGCATGATGGAAGCGCCCGGCGCTCGACCAGCCGTAGGACCCGGCGAAGATGGCCTCGTTGCC
>JAKSBI010000876.1 GCA_022361215.1 Hyphomicrobiales bacterium
GATTTCGATTGGTTTTACCTTTCAGGGCGGGTTTGCCCCGGAAACAGGAGTGTCCATGCCGACCCTGCAACAGCTTCGCTATCTCGTCGCCGTGGCCGAGACGCTTCACTTCCGCCGGGCCGCCGAAAAGACCCATGTGACCCAGCCGACGCTGAGCGGTCAGCTCCGCGAGCTGGAGGAAAAGCTCGGCGTGCAGCTGGTGGAGCGCAGCCGTGCCCGGGTGGTGCTGACGCCGCTCGGCAAGGAGATCGCGGCCCGCGGCAAGACCGTGCTGCGCGACGTGCAGGACATCATCGAGCTCGCCAAGCGCGGCCAGAGCCTGCTCGGCGGCACCATCAGGGTCGGCGTGCTGCAGTCGCTCGGCCCTTATCTCCTGCCGCACATCCTGCCGGAGCTGCACCAGGGCTATCCCGATCTGAAGCTCTATGTGCGCGAGGGCCTGCCGCGGGAGCTGCTCGACGGCGTCGACGACGGCAGTCTCGATCTCCTGTTCTTCCCGCTGCCGGTGAAGGGGGCGGACCTGCAGAGCGCGCGCCTGTTTCGCGAGCCGCTGCTGGTGGCGGCGCCGCGCGACCACCATCTGGCGGGCAAGGAGAGCGCCGAGCGCGCGGACCTGAAGGGCGAGACGGTGCTGACGCTGGAGCGCGGACACCGTCTGCACGATCAGGTGCGGGACCTCTGCGACCAGTATGGCGCCCATCTCGACTTCGACTACGAGGGCACCAGCCTGGACACGCTGCGTCAGATGGTCGGCATGGGCATGGGCCTGTCGTTCCTGCCGGCGCTCTACGTCCGCTCCGAGGTCAGCAACGACAAGCAGGTGGTGGCACGCCATATGCGGCCCCGGGCGCCCTTCCGCATGATCGGCATGGTCTGGCGCAAGCACTCGGCGCGGCAGGACGAGTTCTTCGCGCTGGCCGGGCTGGTGCGCGGCATCCTGAAGAGCCGGGTGCCGGACGTGACCGTGATGGAGTAGCCCGGCGGATTTTCCGTCTGATAGGATATTCCTATCAAAATCTTAGTTGTCATTGTGCCCATCTACCAACATGTCTGCGCGCGAGCATGAACGCTCCTGAGCAGCTCGGCGAGGATGATAAAGGGCATGGCAACCGAAGAGCCCGCGGCGCCATATGCCATCAGGCAGTTCGAGATCGACGTTCTGATTCCGATCGAGATCTTCGGCTTGGACCTGTCGTTCACCACTTCGGCACAGGCCATGGTGACCACGACCCTGCTGGTCAGCTTCTTCCTGATCTACGGCATGCGGGAGCGGTCGATGACGCCCGGCCGGCTGCAGACCTGCGTCGAGACGATCTACAGTTTCGTGGCCCGGACCGTGGTGAAAACCGCCGGCCCTGAAGCCCGGCCCGCCATCCCCTTCATCTTCTCGCTGTTCGTGTTCGTGCTGTTCGGCAGCCTCTTGGGGCTGACGCCGGTCAAGTTCACCTTCACCAGCCATCTGATCGTCACCCTGGCGCTGTCGCTGACCGTGTTCACCTATGTGAACGTGCTCGCTTTCCGCACCCACGGCGTGGGTTTTTTCCGCTTCTTCCTGCCCGCCGGCATCCCCGTCTACATGGCGCCCCTGCTCGTCACCATCGAGGTGATCTCCTATCTGTTCCGGCCGATCACCTTGGGGGTTCGCATCTTCGCCAACATCCTGGCCGGTCACATCATGATCAAGCTCTTCGCCGATTTCAGCGTCATGATGACGGAAGCTCTGGGCGCTACGGGAATTGCGCTGTCACTCGCGCCCGTGATGTTCATGGCAGTTCTCTATTGCTTCGAAGTCATGATTTTCCTGGTTCAGTCCTACATCTTTATCTTGATCTCATCTCTCTACATCAGGGATGCGCTGCATGCTCACTGATGTGCCCTCTGCTCAAACCCACAGGAAAGGAACGAAGGAATGTCTGACGAAGGCATGAGACTATTGGCGGCGGCGTTGGCCCTGTTTCCGCTGTTCGGCGTCGCCGTCGCGCTTGGAAAGATCTTCTCCGACTGGCTCTCCTCCCTGGCGCGCAATCCCCGCGCCGCCGAGACAATGCAGCCGATCGGGCTGCTCGGCTTTGCCCTCACCGAGGCGATCGCGTTGTTCGCGCTGATCGTCGCCTTCATCATCCTGTTCGTGGGCTGACGCAGCGGGCCGCCTTGGCAGACCGTCCCGGATCGTAGATCGCCGCGGCCGAACGGGCTCGCGCCTCAGGCGCGGACCCGAGTACATGGCCGCGGCGGCACGGCTGACAGAGGCGGGCAAGGTTGTGGTCCGGCACTCGCCGGCGGGCATCCTCAAATAAGACGAACGGAAGGCGGCGGCGTGCCCGTTCAGGCGGCCGCCAGCTCCTCCTGCAGACGGATCGGCGATTCGAAGCCTTCCGGCTTCACCGTCAGCACGCCGCACTTGGCGGCCGAGAGAATCGTCTCGGCTCCGTTCCCGACCAGGAGAGCGGGGAGGCCCGACCGTCCGGTCGTGCCCATGACGATGACATCGATTTCGAGGCGCTCGGCGATGCTCTCGATCTGCTGCTCCGCGAAGCCGCGGGCGAGATGCACGACGTGGCGCAGATGCGACAGAGGGAACTTCTTCAGCAGGGCGTCGACGCCCGCCCTGTGCAGCCTCTCATGCTTGGCGAGCAGCATATGCCGCGTCGTGTCCTTGCAAGGCGCGCGCAACGTGTCGCGATCCTCGCCGGTCACGTCCCAGGAATGAAACACGTGAAGCTCGGCCTCGTGGGCCATCGCCAGTGACGTCGCCAGGTCCATGATCTTCCCGTTGAGGGCGTCCTCCGCCGGGTTCTCGAGGTCCGGATCGACCGCCGCCAGGATCCTCGCATAGGGCAAGGTCCGCCTGGGCTTCACGATCCACACCGGGCAGGGGCATTTGCGCATCAGATGCGTCGCCGTGCTGCCGTAGAACACGTTCCGGACGCTGTTGCCGGCCTCGGCGCTGGCGATCACCAGGTCGTGGCCGTCCCGGAGCACCTGGCGGATGATCTCGATGAAGTCCGAGCCCGTGCGCATCCGCGCGGAAACGTCTACGGCGCCGTCCCGCCGCAAGGCGAGGATCATGCGCTGCAGGCGCTTTTGTCGCCGTTGTAGCGCCATCGGCGCGCCCTGGCCCGCGGAGGAGATTTCGATGAGAGTCAGTCGGGCGCGGTTGGTACGGGCCAGGGCGGCCGCTTGCTTCAGCGCATCCTCTGCGCCGATGGCATCGTTGTAGGCAACAAGCACGTTTTTGAAACGCTTCATGGTGGAGATGCTCTCACCGATTGGGGAGTGGCGAGATCGCAGCTGCGTTCGCCGTCCGCGCAGTCGATCGGATGACATGGACCATCTGTCCGATCACCGACTGGCCACCTTTCTACGGCGAGGCGCTTGATCGGCTCCAATCAGTTGTCGAGATGGCTTTGATCGGAATTCCCAATAAACGCCGGAGCGGCCCCTGGACCGGCCCGCCGCTCAGTCGAGCTCCGCGGGGCAGTCCGGGTCGTTGGCGACGGCCATCAGCTCGCGGGGATCCGAGAGCTCGATCTCGTAACCGTTCACGGTGACGCCGTGGGGCTTGAGCGAGGTGAAGGCGCGCGACAGCGCCGACGGCGTGATGCCCAGGAGGGAGGCCAGCGTCTGCTTGCGCACGGGCAGGGTGAGGTGGCGGTCGGCGCCCTGGTCCTCGTACTGATGCACCAGGTAGCGCGCCACGCGGTGCACGCTGCGTCTCAGCTTCTGGTTCTTCAGCGCCTCGAGCATGTCCGCGAAGCGTGCCGCCAGCTCGGTCATCAGCGCGCGCGCCAGCGCCGGGTCCTTCCCGGCCATGGCCCTCAGCTCGCCGGCCGGGATCTTGATCAGATGCGTCCGGCCGATCGTGCGCGCCGACAGAGGCTGGGCCTCGTCGCGCATGACGGCCGCGATGAAGAAGACGGCGTTCGGGCGGATGATCGAGATCGCGGTCTCGCGCCGCCCCAGATGGGTGAAGAGCTCGACATGGCCGGAGATGACGAGATGCAGCTCCTCGGCCGCCGTGCCTTCCTCCACCACCACCGTATCGGACAGGTAGCCGCTTCTGACCGCCGAGCCGGCCAGCGCTGCGGCGCTCTCCTCGTCGATGTCCGAGAACAGCCGGTGCGCTCTGAGGATGGCTTCGGTCGTCGTCGCCATGGTCCGCCACTTTTTGCTGAGAGGTAAAATCTTACGGAGACCGCGCCCGAAATAGCTTGACTTAAGTCAAGCCCGCGCGAGGTGCGTGCAGATAGACTGACGCGCCGTTTGGCGTAACGTCGCCCGGGAGAGGGAAAGGACACAAGCGAAGATGCTCGACAGCCGCATCGGCCACAACGTTCGGGGCGTCACGGTCACCGTGGAAGCGCGCCTGTTCAACAGCCTCACCCGCTTCGCCGGCGCCGGCGGCGCCTTCAAGACCCTGTCGCTGCCGGCCGGCAGCACCGTGGGCGATCTCATGCGCCGCCTCGCGGTGCCGGCGAGCGAGGTCTATCTGGTGCTCCGGAACGGCCGCGACATCACGCGCAGCCTCTATACGGACGTCAACACCGAAGCCGTGATCGACGACGGCGACGTCATCGCGCTGTCGGGCCCGGTGCCCTATAGCTGGGGCTACGGCGCGCCGGTGGTGTGAGATGGTGGCCGAGCCGGACAGCGCGCCCGCGCCCGCCGCGGACCGGGACACCGCCCCGCGCATGGGCGCCTGCATGGCCGACGAGGCGCGCTATCGCGAGGCCATCGCCAGGTTCGACGCGGCCAATGCCGAGGATCCCAATCAGGTCGAGGACCGGGGCCGCCTGCGGCCCGCCGAGCTGGTCTATGCCGAGCGCATGACGGCCTGGCTGGCGCGTCTCTACCCGCAGGCCTCGGAGGCCCTGTCGCTGGCGGCGCGCGCCCAGCACATCCGGCGCTGGACCCTCCCCCGCAACGCCTACCCGCGAGACCGCGCCGGCTACCATCGCTGGCGCAACACACTGAAGACGCGTCACGCGGAGCTGGCGGGCGAGATCCTCGAACACTGTGGGTATGCCCCGGAGGACATCGCCAGGGTGCAGGCTCTGATCCAGAAGCAGCGCCTGAAGCGGGACCCGGAGGCGCAGGCGCTGGAGGACGTGGTCTGCCTGGTGTTCCTCGATCATTACTTCGCCGATTTCGCCCGCAAGCACGACGACGAGAAGCTGATCGCGATCCTGCGCAAGACCTGGGCGAAGATGTCCGAGACCGGCCACGCCGCGGCCCTGGCGCTGCCGCTGGCGCCCGACGCCAAGGCCCTGGTCCGGCGCGCGCTGTCGCAGGGCTGACCGCCCGACCGCTCAGCCTGCCACCAGGTGCCGGTAGAGCTCCGGCAAGGCCGCGGTCAGCTTCGCCGGATCGGGGATCACCGTGTAGCCGCCCTGCCCGAAGATCCTGCGGAACTGGCTCTGGCCTTTGCGGTCCACCGTGACGCCGTAGACGGACTGGCCGCGCATGCGCGCCTCGCGGACGGCCATGTGGCTGTCCTCCACCCCGTACCGGCCCTCGTAGTGGTCCAGATCGTTCGGCTTGCCGTCGGTGACGATCAGCAGCAGATGCGACTGGTGCGAGCGCTTGGCGAGGTCCTCGGAGACATGGCGCACCGCGGCGCCGAGGCGGGTGTAGAAGCCCGGCCGCAATCCGGCGATCCTGGCCTCGATCGTTGCGCTCATGGGCTCGTCGAAGGTCTTGCAGCACTGCACGAAGACGCGGTCGCGCCTGAGCGAGGAAAAGGCGTGGATCGCGCAGGCGTCGCCGCAGGCGCTCAGGCCCCAGGCCAGCGCGATCAGGGCCTCGCGCTCGATGTCGATCACCGTTCGGTCCGCGACGGCGCTCTCCGTGGAGCGGGAGACATCGAGCAGAATCGACACGCCGAGGTCCCGATCCTGGCAGCGCGCGGCCCGATAGACCCGGTCGGAATGCTCGCCCGTCGCCTCCAGGTCGACATGCGCCTGCACCGCGGCTTCCACGTCGAGCTCGTCGCCGTCGACCTGCTTCTTCAGGATCACGCGGCGCGGGCGCAGGGCCTCGAACTGGCGGCGCACGGCGCGGACCCGCCGCCTTGTTTCGGGACTGTTCAGAAACGCCGGCAGCTCGGCGGCGGCCTCGGCCTCGTTCGCCAGCACCCGGCAATGGTCGGGGATGTAGCTGCGCTTGCGGTGATCCCATTCCGGATAGAGGAACTTGCCGGCCAGGCGCTCGCGGTCCACATCCTCGGGCGAGAGATCGAGATGCAGCTTGAGCCGGGTCGCCGTGCGCTGCTCCACCTGCGTCAGGCTGATCTCGTCCAGATCGTCGGCGGCCTTGCCGGCATCCTCGTCGTCGTCATCGACGATGCGGCGGTTCAGGTTGAGGAACTCGGTCCAGGAGAAGATGGCCTCGAACTTGTGAAGGATCAGGCTGTCCTTGCGCTTGGCGGCGTCGTCGGACTTGCGCCGCCCGCGGTAGAGGCCATCGTCCGCCGCCTCCGCGGAAGCGTCGTCGTCCGCGGCCTCCGGCTCCCGGTCGACCGAAACGCGGTCGGCGGGCCGCCGCAGGTCCGGCCAGATGGCGACCGGCATGAACGGGCGGTAGCCGCGCGGCGCGGTCAGGCTCGTGAGATCGCAGCC